>CANJXH010000016.1 GCA_947478755.1 Betaproteobacteria bacterium
CAACTCCATCGACGAGGCGCTGGCCGGCGTGTGCGACGACATCGTCGTCACCATCCACACCGACAACAGCATTTCCGTCATCGACAACGGCCGCGGCATTCCCACCGGCATCAAGTTCGACGACAAGCACGAGCCCAAGCGCTCGGCCGCCGAGATCGTGATGTGCGTGTTGCATGCGGGCGGCAAGTTCAACCAGAACTCCTACAAGGTTTCCGGTGGGCTGCATGGCGTCGGTGTGTCCTGTGTCAATGCACTGTCAAAATTCCTCCGCCTTACCATTCGTCGCGACGGCAAAAAGCATTTCCTCGAATTCAATCGCGGCCACGTTACCGACCGCGTGATCGACGTGGTGAACGGCATCGAAACCAGCCCGATGAAGCTGCTCGGTGATACACAGAACCACGGTACCGAAGTTCATTTCCTTGCTGACGAAGAAATCTTCGGCAACATCGAATTTCATTACGACATCATCGCCAAGCGCCTGCGCGAGCTTTCCTTCCTCAACAACGGAGTCAAGATCAAGCTGATCGACCAGCGCAACGCCAAGGAAGAAGACTTCGCCTTCTCCGGCGGCGTGAAGGGTTTTGTCGACTACATCAACCGCAGCAAGACCATCCTTCATCCCAATGTTTTTTACGCCAGCGGCACCACGCTGGTTACCACCGGCCAGGTGCAGAACGTCGAGCTGACCGTTGAGGTCGCCATGCAGTGGAACGACAGCTACCAGGAACAGGTGCTGTGCTTTACCAACAACATCCCGCAGTCCGATGGTGGTACCCACCTCACCGGCCTGCGTGCCGCGATGACGCGGGTGATCAACAAGTACATCGAAGAAAACGAAATCGCCAAGAAGGCCAAGGTCGACATTACCGGCGACGACATGCGCGAAGGCCTTGCCTGCGTGCTCTCGGTCAAGATGCCCGATCCGAAGTTCGCCTCGCAGACCAAGATGAAGCTGGTCTCCAGCGAAGCCCGTCCCGCAGTCGAAGACGTGGTGGCGCAAAAGCTTGCCGACTATCTGCTCGAGCGTCCGGCCGACGCCAAGATCATCTGCGGCAAGATCGTTGAAGCCGCACGTGCCCGTGAGGCCGCGCGCAAGGCAAGAGACATGACGCGCCGCAAGGGTGTGCTCGACGGCATCGGCCTGCCCGGCAAGCTCGCCGACTGTCAGGAAAAAGACCCCGCCCTGTGCGAGATCTACATCGTCGAGGGTGATTCCGCCGGCGGCTCCGCCAAGCAAGGCCGCGACCGCAAGTTCCAGGCTATTCTGCCGCTGCGCGGCAAGGTGCTCAACGTCGAAAAGGCGCGCTTCGACAAGGTGCTGGCTTCCGAACAGATCGTCACCCTGCTCACCGCGCTGGGCTGCGGCATCGGTGCTGACGATTTCAACATCGAAAAGCTGCGCTACCACCGCATCATCATCATGACCGATGCCGACGTGGACGGTGCACACATTCGCACCCTGCTGCTCACCTTCCTCTATCGCCAGCTGCCCGAGCTGGTGGAGCGCGGCTACGTCTACATCGCCCAGCCGCCGCTATACAAGATCAAGCATGGCAAGACCGAGCTCTACATCAAGGACGAAGCCGCCCTCGACCAGCATCTGCTCACACTCGCCATCGAAGGTGCCAGCCTGCTGCCCAAAACCGGTGCCAGCGAGATCAGTGGTGCCGCGCTTGGCGAGCTCGCCAACAGCTACATCACCTCGCAAAGCATCATCAACCGTCTCGCCGATTTCATCGACAGCGAAGTGCTGCACACCGTGCTCGCGCATGGCGTGGTCATCGAACTCGGCGACGAACAAAAAGCGACCGCCAGTGCCAACGCACTGCTCGCCCATTTGCCGCACCTCACCATCCGCCCGCAATACGACGATAAATCCGAAGCGTGGTCGATCAACATTGAGCGTATGCGCCACGGCAACCTGCGCGTGTCCAACATTGACGAGAGCTTCATGCTCAGCGGCGACTGGCGCCTGATCAGCCAGACCACGCAGATGATCGCCGGCCTCATCGGTGAAGGTGCCGTGATCCGCCGCAACGAAAAATCCACCACTATCACCAGCTTTGCCGATGCCATCACCTGGCTGCTGGCCGAAGTTGATCGTGGCCTCAGCAAGCAGCGCTACAAAGGCCTCGGTGAAATGAACCCCGAGCAGTTGTGGGAAACGACTATGGACCCCACCGTGCGTCGCCTGCTCAAGGTGCAGATCGACGACGCCATCGCCGCCGATGAAATCTTTACCACGCTGATGGGTGACGACGTCGAGCCGCGCCGTGCATTCATTGAAGGCAATGCGTTGTATGCGCGGAATATCGATGTCTAGTCTTCGGGCGCTGGCTGGTGCGGGGCATGGCGATGCTCGTGGATAAGAAAAGCAAGGCATAGTCAATCACTCGCAATTGAGCAAACGGGAGATGGCTGACTTCCTGCGTTGCAAGCGTTCGGCGTTTTTGCGCTTGATGAATACCCAACCATGATGAAACCCGTTCCAGCCCTGATCGGAATCATCGCAGCCCTGTGGCTGCTGTTGGCTGCGGCAGCAGACGACACTCAGCTTGGTGCAATACGTACTACAGGCTTGCTGCGCGTCGGCACTACCGGCGACTACAAGCCCTTCAGTTATCGCACTACCTCGGCTGATGCTTCGGGCCAGTACATCGGCCTTGATATCGAGATGGCGGCATCGCTGGCGCAGGCGCTTGGCGTCAAGCTGGAAATTGTCGCCACCAGCTGGCCGACACTGATGCAGGACATGGCAGCGCAGCGCGTCGATATCGTGATGAGCGGCGTCTCGGTCACGCCCGAGCGTGCGCGGCAGGCGCTGTTTTCGATACCCTACTTGCGCGATGGCAAGACGGCGATTGCGCGTTGTGAGCCGCAGGCGCGATTCGAAACGCTGGCGCAGATCGACCAGCCCGGCGTGCGGTTGATCGTGAACCCCGGTGGTACCAACGAGCGTTTTGTACGCAGCCACATCGATCAGGCTGCAATCACGGTGTACCCCGACAACGTGACCATCTTCGATCAGCTCATCGCGGGCCGCGCCGATGTGATGATTACGGATGCGGTGGAGGCGCGCTTGCAGCAACGCTTGCATCCGCAGCTGTGCGCGCTGCATCCCGATGCACCGTTCGAGGTCGTGGAGAAGGCATATCTGCTGTCCGACCCGGCATTGAAGAAATTCGTCGATGACTGGCTGACGCAGAAGCTTCGAAGCGGTGAGTTCGCTGCGGCCTTCGACCACTGGCTCGGCTACCCGTGGAACAGCCCCAATCGTGCCGCCCTGCTGGCACTGATGCGCGAGCGTTTGCTGATCAGCGTCGACGTGGCGAAGAGCAAGTGGAACAGTGGCGCACCGATCGAAGACCTGCAACGCGAAAACGACATCATTGCCAGCCTCGCGCGACAGGCCGGTAAAGCCGGCTTGCCGCTGGCGTGGGCGGAGCAGTTTTTTCGTGCACAGATCGAGGCCTCCAAGATCGTGCAGCGAGAGTTGCACGTACGCTGGCGTCAGCAGGGTGCAGGCAAGTTTGAAGATGCGCCGGATCTGGCGCGCGATGTTCGCCCCCGGCTCGATGCGCTGACGCCAAAGCTGCTCGCCGCGATCACTGCTGCCTGGCCGGAATTGTGTGAATTGAGCGATCCGGCTCGCGCGGGTGTTGCGCCGCCCTCACTTGAATTGTCGTCACCCGTGCCCAATATCAGAAGCATCAGCAGCTCGGCCGCCGTTGCAGCACAGGCCGGCCTTCAGGGCGTGCCCGTCTGCAGCCAACGGGCGCGCAACTAAACCACGTGATGACATGACGCCATTCGATCTTCTCAGCCTGACGTTTCTGCTGCTGCTGGCGTGGTTCTGGTTCGACAGTTCCGGCGCGCGCGAGGCCGGCGTCAGGTCGGCACGTGAAGCCTGTGAATCGGAGGCCTTGCAACTGCTTGACGATACGGTGTCGTTTGCCAGTCTGAAGCTGCAACGCAATGACGATGGCCAGCTCGCGCTGCGACGTGTCTACAAATTTGAATTCAGCGATACCGGAAACAATCGCCGCAGGGGCAGCGTGGTGCTGCTGGGCAAACGCGTTGTCGTCGTCAACATCGGCCTGCGGCTGGTGACGGCAGACGTCACCCTGCACTGAGTGTGATTATTTATATTTTCTGAAAACCGCTTTCGCATCCAGATGCGCGCGGTCGAGGGTACAGATCGATTCGTCGTCATCGTGGCCACTGAAAAAATCGTCGGCCTGTGCACGCATCACCATGGCGATCGCTGCTTCGTCTTCGACATCGTATTTCTCGGTGATGAGTGTCGTCACCTCATCGAGATGTTCTTCGTAGCTCATGTGGGCCATCTTGCTCATTCCGTCATCAGTTTGCGCCAGCCGTCATGGCCAAGCGCTTGGAGGGTATCGATGTTGCGTTCGAAGATATCCGCCGCATCGGGAAAGGCGGCAACGGCACGGTCGATACTGGCTTCGCGCAACAGATGCAGCGTCGGGTACGGCGCACGGTTGGTGAAGTTGCTGATGTCGTCGAGCGCACTGCCGGCGAATTCGAACTGCGGATGAAAACTGGCGATCTGGAATACGCCATCGAGTTCCAGATTGCGCAGCAGCGCTTCAGTCTCGGCCTGAAAGAAATGGAAGTCGAGAAAGTCGTCCATTACCTGAGGGTGGATCAGCAGCGTGGTGTCGATGGTCTCGGCATGGGTCGCCGCAAGCAACTGCAATTCGTGCTCCAGTTCGGCCAGCAGTTCATCGGCTGTCTGTGCCGCCGTGACGGCGTAACGGATGCGTTGTTTGACGTGTACCGATTTGGCAAATGGGCAGAGGTTGAGACCGATCACCGCGCGTATCAGCCATTGCTGCATGTCGGCAACGATGGCGAGCGCATTATCAGACGCGGCCGGGTGCAGAACGACGGATTCGGGTTGCTGAAGTTGCATGTTGTTCCAGTATGATGGACGCGTTCTCAACCCGTGAGGAGATGACGCGATGAAACCCGATTCTATAACCCCCGCAACGACGCCCTGTCTGACGTCGAGTTTGACTTCAATTGCAGCGGCAGTGCTTGCCTTGGGCTTCGCTGCCAGCAGCGTGGCAGCGCCGGTGCAGTACGAAATGGATTTGCGCACCTACGCCGGCATGGGGGCTGGCGGTACCATGGGCATGATTGGTTCGCTGTTCGGCAGCAAGGGCGCTGCGGTCAGCAAGTACATGGATCTGCGCCTCAACAATCCGGGTGATATTCCCGACGGCTACAGCGCAGACCACACGGTACCGGACGCGATGCATATTGGCCCCGTGCTGCCGCTCAAGGGTGAGCGCCGCAGCACCGGCACTGGCGGCAGCGGTGAGTCGTCCAGCGAAGAGCCGGATGGTCGCCTGCTGATCTACTGGGGCTGCAGCGAGACGGTGGCCAAGGGCCAGCCGCAGATCATCGATTTCAAGGCGATGGCCAAGAGCATGTCGCCGGAGGTCATGGCGATGGTGCGTCAGGCTCGTGCCGGCAAGGGCGGCACCGCGGCAACGCAGGGTGAGTCGCTGCCGCCGCGCACCGTGTGGTGGCCGTTTGGCGATTACAACTTCAAGGGAATTCCGGCCGAGGCATCGGCCGTGGGCGAGCATGTGGTGAAGGCCAGCTTCATGCCGCAGGAGATTCGCTACACCATCGGCAACGAGCTGGATTTTCTCGAGCCGCTCAATCTCAAGACCAGCGGCGACCTCAAGTCGGCGATATCGCTCAACTGGGACGGTCTCAGCCGTACCAAGGGTTACAACCTCAACGCCGTTGGCGCAGCCGAAAAGGAAATGGTGATCTGGATGGCGGCGCGCAACAAGTCGCCGATGCTGCCGAATTCGCAAACCACCTGCACCATCCCGGCCGGCATTTTCGAGAAGACCGGCATGGCGATGGTGGCGGAAGAAGGCGTCGGCCCCACGGGTGGTTTTTCCTATCCGCCACAGGAAAAAGGCAAGCCGAAAAAGCCGCTGATCTGGACAGCACGCGTCAGGGTGTCCACCAGCGATACCGCCCTGCTCGGCATGCAGCAGGCAGCGGGCGACGCGGCGGGCAAAGCGGCCGCGGATTCGGTCGTGCCGGGGGGTGGCAGCGTGCTGAAGGGACTCAAGGGCCTGTTTGGAAAGTAGCCCAAAACCTGGTGGCACCAAAAAAACGAAAACCCCGCACTGCGGGGTTTTCGTTTTTCAGCTGGCGATTGCCCTCGCAGCCGTGGCGGCATAGACCTTCGAATATTTGTCGATGCTGCTCGCCGTGCCGCAGATGAACGGTACGTCGCCTGCAGCGATACGAAAGACGTCATCGAACTCGGTAAATACTTCGGTGCCGCGTTCGATGGCGATGATGGCTGCGCCAGTCTTCTTGCCGGTGCCGGCACGCCAGGGGTGATCGCCGATCAGGGTGCCGCTGGTCATGCGTGAAAATTTCAGGTGTTGTTCGACCACGGTGCTTGCTTCTTCAAGCAGGTGATAGGCGAGTATCTGTCCGGCTACCTGGCCAACGGACAAGGCAAAGTCGGCGCCGGCTTCGTAGAGCCGGCCGACGTTGGGGCCGCGATTGACGCGCGCGATCAGTGGCAATTCGGGTGCGTAGTCGCGCAGCACGGCGGTGGCGAAGATGCCAGCGCTGTCATTGCTCAGGGCCATGACCACCGCCTTCGCATCGCGCACACGGGCGCGATCGAGCGTGGATTGCTCAAGCACATTGCCCACGACGTTGACACCATCTTCGGCATGGGTGTCGATGACAACGGTGGTTTCGCCGGCATCCTGCAACATTTGCGCGACCTTGCGGCCGACTTCGCCGTGGCCGGCAATGACGATGGGGCCGCTGCGATTGATCGGTGCGGCAAGGCTTTCCACCTTGCGCAGATTGGCGTGCGCGCCGGCTGCGACGAGGATGGCACCGGGTTCAATATGTGGTCGTACGCTGTTGACCGGATTGAAATGGCCATCTACCCATTGCCCGACGATGCTGATGCCGTATTGATGGCGAAGGCGCAGTTCCACCAGCGACTTGCCGGCGAGCGGACTGCTGGCATGGACGCGGAACTCGGCGATGCCGACGTGCTGGTCCAGTTGATAGAGACCTTCATGACGCGGGTTGACCAAGTTGCTGGCACGCGCCGCAAGCGCGGCAGCCAGCACATGCGAGGGCGTAAACACGGCGCTGGCACCGATCTTTTCCATCGGCGCACGATGCAGCGGATCTTCTGCCAGTGCGAGGATGGTGCCGCGGTAGCCGCTTTCCCGCGCAATCATGATGAAGGTGGCGCCGGTGTGGTCGTCGGCATTGGTGATCAGGGCGCGTGCATCGGTAATGCCGGCCAGCAGGTCGGGCTGTTCTTCAAGCTTGCCCGCCACCACGTCATAGCCGCGATCGCGCAGCGAGCGAGCAAGGTCGTCGTCCTCTTCGAGGATGACCAGCGGTATGCCAGCCTTGCCCAGCTCGACGACGAGTGAATCGACTGCCGGGCCATAGCCCTGAATCAGCACGCGCCCCGCCATTGGTGGCAGGTGGCGTTGCAACCGGGCCTCGAACCGCTCTTCCATGTAGGGCAGCACATAGATCGGGAAGAACAGCACGACGAAGAACATCCCCAGCAATTCGGTGATCATCACCAGGATATTCATCAACGGGTGTTGCCAGTGCGAGTCGTAGCCGTAGCCGGTGGTGGTGATGGTCTCGGCCGCCCATTCGACGCTTTGCCAGAAGCCGCGCGGCAAGCCTTCGAGGTAGTTCATGCCGAGCATGTAGAGCGTGCCAAGGCCGATGATGGCAAGGGGCAGCGCCGCGAGCAGTGCCAGCAGACGTTGTGTCGAACGTTGGAGATGCCACATCTGGATTCGTCCCCCCTTTTGGCGCAACGCCGTTTTATACGAACTGCTCGATACCCTTTTTCGTCATTCGCCGATTGGCCCACAGCCCATGCAGCCAGGCGCCGGCAAAGATGCCGGCCAGCGCAATCAGCAGATCGACGTTGCCTGCACCAATGCCGGTGAGTGCAGGGCCGGGGCAGACACCGCAGATGCCCCAGCCAACGCCGAACAGGGCGCCGCCGAGCAGGCTGGAGCGATCAAGCGTGAAAGGGCGTTTTTCGAATTCGCCGCCGAGCAAGGGTTGCTTGCGCACGCGCGGCAGCAGTTGAATCACCAGCAGGTTGAGCGTGGTGGCGCTACCCAGCACCAGCAGCAGGCCCAGATCATTGAAGGTGAGGAAGTTGACCACTGACTCGGGCCGGATCATGGTTGCCCACGCCAGGCCAAAGCCGAAGATGGTGCCGGAAAGCAGTGTCAGCAGTTGGCCGGGCAGCGACGCATTCCTGTTCATCATCACAGCCCCCATGCGGCGAGGCACATCGCGGTGATGATGCCAGTGGTGAGGAAGGTGCACACGATCGCGATCGAACCGACAGAGAGCGATGCCATGCCGCAGATGCCGTGGCCCGAGGTGCAGCCACCACCGAGGCGGGCACCAAAGCCGATGAGTACGCCGCCGAGCGCCAGCTTCCACGCCGGCATGGTGCTGGGCAAAATCGGCTGACCCAGCGCAAAGTAGATCGCGCCACCCAGCAGCAGACCCAAGGCATAGAGGCTGCGCCAATTGCGGCTGTCACGCAGCGCGGCTTGCTGGAAGAACGGTGTGTTGACGAACCAAGACCAGGCTGCGCTGAAGAAGGTACTGGCGCCGCCAAGACGGCCGGTGGTGATAAACAGCAGTGCTATGCCGGCACCGATGAGCAGGCCGCCGACGATGTATTGCTGCATTCCATGCGGGAAAAATTGCGCAATCATGTTGGGCACAGATAAATGAAAGATGAAGCGGAATTGTCTCATCTGGCGGGCTCCTTTCGGCGCCGGACAAATTGCTATAACCTTGCGGCCATCACATCAACCATGGGCAATAGGTGCAGTAGACGGCCATTGTCTTGTTACCGCTCCACAAAAGATGAACCCGACGTCAACGCGTTTGGCGATCGAGTCCTGCCTCATGACGACCCGGGAGAAACCAGCAGTGCATGACCACGACAAGCCGGCGAACGTAATGGGCTTGTTGCTGTTGCTCGCGCTGTCTACCTTCATGATCACGACGTCGATCGTGATGCTCGGGCCCATCCTCGTGCCATTGGCTGCGGAAATGCATACCTCGGTCGCGGCGGCCGGTCAGCTTGGTACTGTCACGGCCCTGTTCGGGGGGGTCGCTGCCGTTACTGCGGGCCCGGTGTCAGATCGCTACGGTCGACGCTTGACCTTGTTATCGGGATTATTTATTTCCGGTGTCGGTTTGCTCGCGGGAGCGCTGGCGCACAGCTATGAATGGTTGCTCTTTGCCCGCATGTTGACCGGGCTGGGAGGCGCGATGGTGACGCCGACCTGCTTCGCTTCCGTCGCCGATCTGGTGTCGGTTGAACGTCGCGCCCACTTCATGGCCTGGATGACTGCCGCCAGCGGGTTGGGTGCTGCTGCCGGAGTACCGCTGATTGCGTGGATCGCCGCGTGGGGTGGCTGGCGCACGCCATTCTGGATCGTCTGTGCCGGAGTGCTGCTGATCTGGCTGCTGGTATGGCTTGTTTTCCCGCGCCATGTCGCCGTGTCGGGACCGGCCGCAAGCTTCATGGACAGCATGCGCGAGGTGAGTGTCCATCGCGGAGCGTTCTGGATGTTGATGACGGTCAATTTCATGATCCAGACCGTCACCTGGGGCGTGATTGCCTATCTGCCGGCATATCTGGTGCACACCTATCCCATCAGCGCCAGTGCCACGGTGCTGCCGCTGGCGCTGATGGGTATTGGCGTGCTGACCTCGTCGCTGATCGGCGGCGCAATGGCCAATCTGAAAAATCGTGGCCTCGCCTCAGTGTGCGCCTTGACCATGGGCGGCCTGCTCGCAACCGGCGTCTATGTTCTGCCGGTGTCGCCGTGGGCAAGTGCTGCCATGGCAGCGGTCGGCGTGGCGTTGATGATGGCATCGCAACCAATGATCCTCACGCTGCTGGTTGGCCTTGCGGGCTGTGCGCGCGGCACGGCTACCGGGCTGTTTGCAACCGGCAACCAGCTCGGTGCGATGGGCGGCACAGGGCTTGGCGGTTTGCTGCTCACACTGGGCGGTTTTCCATCTGTCGGCTTCGGCTGCCTGGTGGTCGCCCTGTCGGCAGCGGTGATGATGCGGCGAACGTCGCTTGATCTGCCCGAAGCCGCAGGTAAGAGTGAATGACCTTGGTGGATGACAGCAGCGGCGCGCGGTGAAAATGCCCTAGCGCAGGTCGGACGTCAGCGACAGTAGCGTTTCGGCTTCGATTTCGGTGCTGAAGGTGTAGTTGGGGTGGTCGCAGCCGAGGATGACGCGCGTGCTGTTTTTCAGCGTACCGCGTGTCTGCGCCGGAAACTCGAACCGTACGAAGTGTACTGCGGACGTTTTTTCATCGTTGTCGCGCTCGAGGTCTTCGTCGGCGATGGCGTAGATCCGCGGTTGGCCCTCGACCAGCACATAGGTACGGTCCTCGATGCCGATCAGGCGCGTGAGTTCGCGCTTGCGCTCGGCTTCATCGGTGTACTCGATCATCATCGTCGCTTTCCAGTTGCTGCCTTCCGGCACCAGCGCGGCGTAGGCATCAATTTCCTGCTGGATACCTTCTTCCTCGAAGATTTTTTCGATGCGCAACATTTCCTGGATCTGGTAGCGGATGGTGCGTTCCGATTCGAACTGCAGAGTGACGTGGTCGCCCAGCGCCACCGTGCGCAGGCGGCGATGCGCCAGCAGGCCGGCCTTTTCGGTCTTGCGCCATTTTGAATAGCTCTCCAGCGTCATCAGGCTGTCGGGGGTGATCTTTCCGGTGATCTGCATGGTCATGATGGTTATTCCAATCCGTACGCCTTGCGTACCAGGGTAATTGGGTGATTGAGCACGGGCACGGGAAGGTTGTTGTTCTCCATGCCCTGGGCGATGTGATGGCCACCAAGCGGGCAATCTGAACTGATGACATCGGGTGCGCTGCCGTCCTTCATGGTCGACATGGCCTTGAATACGGGCTTGCCAATTTTCATGGCCTGCTGGTGGAAACCCTTCTTGATGCCAAAGGTGCCGGCGTGACCCGAGCAGCGTTCGACCACGTTGATGGTCGTGTCCGGGATCAGCTTGAAAATTTCTTCGGTCTTGCGTCCGATGTTCTGCACGCGACCATGACAGGGAACGTGATAGCTGACGTTGCCCAGCGGATTCTTGAAGTCGGTCTTCAGCAGGCCGTCGCGTTTGCGCGCCATCAGGTATTCAAAGGGGTCCCACATTGCTTCCTTGACCGCCTGGACCTCGGCATCGTCCGGGTACATCAGTGGCAGCTCCTGCTTGAACATCAAGGTGCAGCTCGGCACCGCGCTGAGGATGGCATAGCCCTGCTCCGCATATTTGACGAGCACCGGGATGTTGGCTTCCTTGCTCGCGTTGACCGACGCGAGGTCGCCCAGCTCAAGCTTGGGCATGCCGCAGCACTGTTCCTTTTCGACGATCACGTATGGCACGTCGTTATGGTCAAGCAGCTTCAGCAGGTCGTCGCCAATGCCCGGCTCGTTGTAGTTCACATAGCAGGTTGCGAAGATCGCCACCTTGCCGGGGCTGGTGGCGCCGTCGGTGCCGGTGACGGTTTTGGCCTCGGCGGCACCGCTGCGAAATTTTTTGGTCGCGAACTCAGGCATCCAGGCGTTGCGATCGACGCCGAGGGTTTTTTCCATCACGACGCGTGCCGGTTTGGTGGCATTCACGGCATTGGCCGCTTGCACCACGATCGGAATGCCGGCAAATGAGCCATGCATGTCGGTCGAAGCAAGAATTCTTTCACCGATGCCGACTTCTCCTTTGCCGTACTTGATGGCCTTGGCACGCAGCATGGTGTGGGGGAAATCCAGGTTCCACTCGTGCGGCGGCACGTAGGGACACTTGGTCATGTAGCAAAGGTCGCACAGATAGCACTGGTCGACGACCTTGGCGTAATCCTTTTTGTCGACGGACTCCACTTCGCCGGTCTCGCCGGCATCAACCAGATCGAACAGGGTGGGGAAGGAACCGCACAGGCTGACGCAGCGACGACAACCGTGGCAGATATCGAAAATGCGCTCCAGCTCGTGGAGCGCCGACTTCTCGTTGTAGAACTCGGGGTTTTTCCAGTCCAGCGGATGGCGTGTTGGTGCTTCCAAAGAACCTTCTTTAGCCATGATTTCCTCAGCGTGATGTCAGGGGTGATGAATCGGAGTGCCCCACGGGGCACTCCGACGGGTACAGCATTTGACTGATCAGTCGACCAGTTCGGCCAGCGCCTTGGCGTAGCGGTTGGCGTGCGAGCGCTCGGCCTTGGCCAGCGTTTCGAACCAGTCGGCGATTTCGTCGAAACCTTCTTCGCGGGCGGCCTTGGCCATGCCCGGGTACATGTCGGTGTACTCGTGGGTTTCGCCGGCAACGGCGGCTTTCAGGTTGTCACGGGTGGGGCCGATCGGCAGGCCGGTGGCCGGGTCACCGCTCTGCTCAAGCCATTCCAGATGGCCATGAGCGTGGCCGGTTTCGCCTTCGGCGGTGGAGCGGAACAGCGCTGCGACATCGTTCTGGCCTTCAACGTCAGCCTTGTTTGCGAAATACAGGTAGCGGCGGTTGGCTTGCGATTCGCCTGCGAATGCAGCCTTCAGATTTGCTTCGGTTTTGGAGCCCTTGAGTGCGGCCATGATGATCTCCTCGGAGAGTTAAGGTCAGGTTGAAGATTGCGATGCGAAGTGCGGCACCGCGACGCCAGTACAACTTAACAATATTGCAGGCCAAAGTCTAATCGGCAGTTGCAATCGTCGTAATAGCCAGCGCCTATATGGGGGCAACCGGCTATTTTTCAACGCCCTTTTCGATCACCACCAGGCCGCGACTTTTTCCGGATTCGGCGTCGACGGTTTGCATCGACGCCAGCAAGTCGGGCAGCTTCACCCAGGTCGGCGGGTATTTGAACTTGGCGACGTCAAGCATCAAGACGGAATCGCTGGCTTCATCATAAGCCGCGAGCGGTGATTGGTGGCCGCCACCTTCCTGTGCCAGTGTCTTGCGGTTGTAGTTGACCACGATGCGTGCATCCGGATTGGCCAGCGCGCTCCTGATCAGCTTACGCAATGCCTCCTCGTTCAGGTTTTCGCCGTAATGGGCAGTCGCCTTGACTCCCAAGGCGTTGAAAAAGCCGGTGATCTCGGCCAACGTCATGCCGCTGACCGACACGCGGACAAAGCTCTTCACCTTCTGCGTGTCGACATTGAAAATGTTGTCCTGGGTGTAGAAGTTGTACGGATACAGCCGCATTTCCGCCGGTCGCGGCGTGCCCAGACTGTTCATCACCGCGACGATGCTGGCGGGTCCGCAGAAGGCGAGGTTCTGCTGCGTTTCCACATAGGGTTGCATGGCGAAGAACGGCTGATGCAGCCGGGACGACATCAGACGTTCTTCGCCCTGTGGCGTGTTGAGGTAGACCAGATCCGCCGCCAGCACCCCGGTGGCAGTGAACAGGGCAAATAAAAAAACTGCGAAAGTCCGTAATCTACGGGTCATGTTTTTTCCCCAAAGGGTGAGTGGCAATCATTCTAGCCCTGTCGGGCAAGCCGTAAAATTGGCTCTCTACAAAACGAGGAGAAATACGACATGATCAAGATCACCGCGCTCTACCCCTATGAGGAAGGCAAGCGTTTCGACATCGATTACTACTGCAATTCACATGTGCCGATGGTGGCGCGGACACTCGGCACCGCCTGCAAGTCGATCTCGATCGATGCGGGCCTCGCCGGTCGTGCGCCAGGTTCGAAGCCACCGTTCTTTGCCATGGCCCACATGCTTTTCGAGTCAATGGACGTCTTCAGGGCCGCCTTCGCGCCGCACGCCGCCGAGTTCTCGAAGGACGGGCCCAACTACACCGACGTCTCGCCACTGATGCAGATCAGCGAAGTCAGGCTGTAGCCTGCCGTGTTCCGTGACGCTGTGGTGATATGATGTTAAAACGTCAAGTCACCACGGAGACCGTCATGGATCTCAATAACGTTCGTTCCACGCTCTATCTCGACCCAACCCTGCATCGGGCACTGCGCCTGAAGGCGGCGAGCACGCATCGCAGCATGTCCGAAATCGTGAATGACGCGATCCGCGAGGCCTTGCGCGAGGACGAGGCTGATCTGGCGGCCGTAGCGAATCGTGTCCAGGAAAAAAGCGTGAGCTACGAAGCGTTTTTGACCAAGCTCAAGGCCGATGGCACGCTATGAACTGAGGTTCAAGACCTCGGTCGCCAAGGATCTTCGCGGCATCGCCAAGGCAGACGTCAAACGCATCATTGCCCGCATCCACCAGCTGAGTGATGAACCGCGCCCCGCTGGTGCCGAAAAGCTGGCCGGACACGATCTCTACCGTATTCGGCAGGGCGTCTATCGGATCATCTATCGCATCGAGGATGAAATCGTTCGGGTCGAGGTGATCAAGGTCGCCCACCGACGCGAGGTTTATCGGGAATTGTGATTCCCGACTGATGCCTTCCATATCAGGCCGCAGGCGTTGCCGCCAGCGGCCTGTATTGCCTATCGAATCCCTGCCCCCGCCATCCCATCCGGCGAGAAGACCTTGTCGTTGATCTTTTCCTTCAGCGGCCAGTCACCGCAGTCGGGGCAGGCGATGCCTTGGCCGTACCAGGCGCTGCTCTTCAGGTCGAGGCTGAAGCTCGCCGAGTCGGCGCCGCCCGGTGCTTCGAACCAGGGATAGGGTGCCCCGATCACGATGCGGTGCAGGAAGCCGTCCGGACCGTAGTTTTCGGCTTGCCCCGCGACGAAACCATCTTCATCCCAATAGAACACGCGCTTCGGATAAACGTGGCGCGCGCCGGATTTCAGCGTGGCCTCGACCACCCAGACACGGTGCAGTTCCCAGCGCATGCAAGACGGGTTGGGGAAGCTTGGCGTCAGGATCACGTTGGCCGGGCAGATGGCAGGGTCGGTCATCCGGTAGTTGTTGTAGGAGATGTACTTTTCCTTTTTGCCGACCAGCTTGAAGTCGTAGCGATCCAGCGAACCGTTGAAGATGCGCAGGTCGTCCATGGTCTGCGTGTCGCCCGACCAGGGCACCGGCGTGTCGTGCGAGAGTTCCGGCGAGAGCTTGGCGCGGCCCATGGTTCCCTTGCCATAGAAGTAGGTGCGGCTGCCGACGCCGATCTGGTCAAGCGGGTTGAGCAGCATCAGCTGGGTGCCGGCCCAGCGCGCTGGTTCCACCAATGTCAGCAGCGACCGCCAGTAGACGGCGCTGGAGGGCACGGGTCCGCTGCGCGCCGGATCGTAGTAGGGGAAGTCCTGCAGGTTGCGCGTCATGCCGATCAGGATCGGCGCGCCTGCTGCCGGCATGAAGTAGCCCGCGTTCTTGCCGGTCGAACCGGTTGAGGTGAAGGCGGTCAGGTGGTTCCACATTGCCTGCTTGCCGGTTTCAGGCACCGGGAAGGGAATGCCGCCGAAGCAACCTTCGAGCTTCTGCTCGTTGTCGGTGGCCTTGCACGAAGCGGCATTCTTGATCGTGTTGTCGAGCACGCGCTGCGGGAAGACGTAATCGCGATGGCTTGGGTAGATGTCCATGCGGAAGTTGGGATACTTGCGGAATATTTCGACCATGGCATCGAGTTTGTCGGCGTGCTGGTTGAAATTTTGTGCGGTGATCGACAACACGGGTTTTTCGCCATACGGATCTGGCCGCACGCCGGGATTGGCCGGATTCCAGGACGCCGGTGCGGTGACTCCGTTGCCGGAGTATTCAGGAATGGTGCCGTCGTCATTGCCCGCCTTTTCTGCGCCCCAGGCCGTCAGCAGCGGGCCGCCCAGCTGGCGCGCCTCTTCGGCACTGTAGGTGGTCTTCGACCGTCCCGGGCAGGGACGCGCCAGACCATCGCGCACGCTTGCCACCGTCGTTGAATTGGCAGGCATCCAGGCCGTGCTGCCACTGGGGCAAAGGTTTGACGCCAGCGCCGAGCGCTTGTCATTGGTGACGATTTCGTTGTCGGCGAGATAGTTGCACGCGGTGCGGCCAGCCGCATCCTTGCGATCGGCCTTGGCACCGCGTTCCAGCAACAGGCGAATCAGCGGTTCATCGGCACCCGATGCGGCGTACATCAGCGGCGTGCGCCCGGCGATCGCGCCCTCCGAGTTGTCGATGCCGCCAGCCCCTTCGGCGTACCAGCAGGTGGTTGAGGCATTGATGTCGGCCCCGGCATCCAGCAGCAGCTGTGCGCTGGCGAGCTGGTTGGTTTGCGCTGCCGTCATCAGCGGTGTTTTTTTCCACTCGTTGCCGGCGTTGGCGCTGATGCCCGCGTTGAGCAGCATGGGGATGGCATCAGGCGTGCGCACGGCTGCCATGATCGCCGTGTCACCCGCGGCACCCAAGCCCTTGGCGCGATCAGGCGCGGCAAAATCGTACTTGATGAAATCGGCGACGGCATCAGGCCCGGCGCGATTGATCAGCGCATTGTGCAGCGTCGTCATGCGCCGGCCGCGCTCCAGATCACCCGGTGCCGGTGCAGCGGCATAGCGCGGGTTGAAGTTGGCAAACGGTGCCAGCGGCGCTGCGGCAGTCGCTGCATAGTCGCCCAGCGATTCGGCGGCACGGTCGATCACGTCGATCAACAGCAGGTCGGCCGCTGCTGCAGCTTCGTCCGGCTTCAGGCCCTGGATCTGCTGGTACATGCGGATCATTTCGTCGCGGGCAGGCTGGATCAGCGGCATCAGGCGGCGATAGTGCAGCTTGCTCGGAACATTGCGCTCGGACCATTTGAAGATGGCTTCAAGTGCAGCATCGTGGCGTTGACGCAAGGCGCCGGTACGGCCGTAGCGTTCGGCATCGGCGAGCACCACCAGCGGCATGTTGAGCAGGATCCATTCGGTCTCGCGCTGCAGCTGGGTCTCATCGCGACGTTCATCCTGTGACAGGTTGCTGACGAGATCGCCGGACATTTTTTCCAGTGCGGCAGAAAGTTCCTGATAGGCCGGCATGTTGCCGAAGGGGTTGGCCACTGGCGGCGTGAGGTAGGTCTGGAACAGGCATTGCTGATGTGCGGTGCCATCGGTGACGTCGTACAACCCGGCGTATGCAGACTCACCGAGGGCGGCGGCCGAATAGAAACCCCACGTCTCGCTGACCAGCGCGTAGGTGCGCTGGCCGGCCTTGAAAACATCGATGCTGGCGTAGTCACGGGTTTGCGACGAGGTGTTGCCAAAGCGGCCGCCGGAATTGGGCAGGCCGGCAATCCACTCACCCAGGGAAATATCAGTGATCTGCTGGCTGCCGTCGATGGTCAGGCTGTAGGCGCGCTTCTGGTAGCTGGCATAGGGACCGGCATCGTAGAGGGCAACCTCGAAACGATGGCCGTCAGCACTGGCCGTGGCCGGGCCGTTGGTTCCCGCGATCTCGGCAAAGCCGGGGATGCGGCCCGGATCAATGGCGCCAATGTCGGCGATGGAATTGTTGAGGCGCTTGGCGAAATCGGCGCAGTTGCCCGAGCCGCCACCGGTGGCTGGCTTGAATTCGACGTAGGCGGAAAGCGGGTGGAACTTTGCTGCATTGCCTTTCCTTGCCTGCGGTTGTGGCCAGGCATTCAGTTCGGCGATGCGGGTGTTGTAGATTCCCTTGAGGCAGCTCAGTTGCTGCGCATTGGGCTTGCCACTGCCGAGCCGTGCGCTTTGAACCTTGCAATGGGGTGCACGTCCGAGCGACCAGCGCCGCTGGTTGGCGATCAGTTGCATGCGGCCGACCAGGTCAACCGACCGCAGGTTGGACCGATACGCCTCCGCCATCTTGCGATCAAGTGCTGACAGCGCATCATCGGCGCAGATGACATCCTGCACGGCGGTTTCGGACTGGCTGCAATCGAAGCTGGCCTTGTAGTTTGCCGACAGCGGCATCGGCTTGCTGGCGATGGAGGGTGGCACGTAGGCCGGTTGCTGCCGCGGCTTCGACGCACAGGCGGCGAGCATGGAAACGACCAGCGTTGCAGTAATCCAGAAACTCAATCGCTTCATTGCAGACTCCTTAATCCGGCCGAGCCGAAATCAACGCAGGTTTGGTTTTGATAAAGAGCGTTGGAACTCGGCCTAAAAGGCAAGTGGATGGCCCGCCCCTCCCAACCTCCCCTCGCGGGGAGGTGAATGATTGGCTCGCTTTGCTCGTAGCTCTTCATACAACTTCTCATTGATTGACTGATGGTCGATGTTTTTACTTGGTTCGGAAGATCTCGCGGCCGTAGATGATATAAGTCTCGGCGCCCTGATTGGGTGGTGGCGGGAACGGGCCCGAACGCTTGAGTGCTTGTTCGGCAGCAGCGTCAAGCTTGTCGTTGCCACAACGATCGAACTTGTAGGACACCATATTGCCCTGTTTGTCGACGGTGATTTCATAGGCAACCATGCATTGCTGCTGCAGCGCCTTCATGTCGCCCTTGTAGTTGCGCGGCACCTTGTAATAGGCGTCCGTCGGGTACTGCATATTGCCGATGACCTGGTTTTTCACCTTCTCGGCATAGTCGGACGGTGCGCGCCGTGCGCCGATGACAAAACTCTTGTTGTCATTGACGCGCGGTGCGACCCATTCGTCGTCGCGGCTCGAAATCTCATGCGCCGGCGGACCGGGGTCGACTGGCTTCGCAGCTGCCTTGGCAGCGCGTTTGGGTTGCGGCTTGCTGTCAGGCTTGGTGTCGTTCTTGGCATCCGGCGGCGGTGGCGGCGGCGGAATTTTCACCATCTCGATCGGGATCGGCGGTGCACTGGGCAGTTCCACTTCATTGCCCGCGAGGTTGGCCGACAACAACCAGACCAGGAGCGCGACGTGAAAGGCGATCGATACCGCGAACGATATCGATCGTCCGATCCAGCCCGTGGAATTCATGTGCACAGAATTCACTGCGACATCACTGTGCGGGTGCTTGCGCCGCCTGGCGGGCATCCTCGGCGACGAGGCCGATCTTGGTGTACCCGTCCTGTTGCAGCACGTTCATCACCCCCATCAGCTGGCCGTATTCGGCATGCATGTCGCCACGCAGAAAAATGCGTGTCTCCAGATCGCCCTTGGTCAATTCCTTCAGGGCGCCGGATACGCCATCAATCCGGGTCTGGGTGTTTTGCACGTAGACATCGCCGTTCTTCTGCACGCTGATGTACACGGGCTCTGCAGGGGGTGGTGTTGGTGCTGCCGTATTCGGCGGCAGGTCGACCGGCACGTCGACCGTGGCGAGCGGAGCAGCCACCATGAAGATGATCAGCAGTACCAGCATCACGTCGACAAACGGCGTGACGTTCATTTCGGCGTTCTGCTGATAGCTGTGGCGTTTTACCTGCGCGCCTGAACCAAGCTGGATTGACATGGCGTTTCCCCGATCAGCCTGCCGAGTCGAAACGGCGCGAGACGATCGATACCATCTCCGCCGAGAAATTGTCGAGTGCGCCGACGAAGCCATTGATGTCGCGCGTGAACTTGTTGTAGATCATCACCGCCGGAATGGCGGCGAAGAGGCCGATGGCGGTGGCCAACAGTGCTTCGGCAATACCGGGCGCGACCACGGCGAGGCTGGTCGATTTCATCACCGCGATATGGGCGAAGCTGTTGAGGATGCCCCATACCGTGCCGAACAGGCCGACGAAGGGCGAGGTGGAACCGATGGTTGCCAGCATGCCCATCCAGCCGCCGAGGCGAGACAGCTCGCGCTCCTGGACGATGCTGGCGGAAAGCGCAATGCGCTGCAAAAGGCGGTCGGCCTGATGCGGTGTCGGCGTCGCGGTGTGTGTCTTGCGGAAGTGGTCGAGTTCGTCACGCGCTGCCAGCCACATGCAGCCCATGATGCTGTCTTCACTGCCGGCCGGCAGATTGGGGCCGGCGGACTGCTGGCGGAAACTTTGCAGGAAGGCCTGATTGGCCTTGCGCACGCGGCCGAACGCCATCAGCTTTTCGACAAAGGCGGCCCAGGTTGCCAGCGAGCACAGGGCGAGGAAGATCATCACCGCCTTCACCACGACGTGCGCCTGCATGAACATTTCGGCGACGCCGAATTCGATCGCGGGAGGTGCGCCGGCTGCCTGAGCCCATACCAGTGGCGCAGTGCCGAAGGCAACTGCTGTCAACAGGAGTGTCTTCAGCCTGAGGCGCGAATGCAGATATTTGCCGATAGTGTTCATGTCTGTTCCTGACGATGTGGTTGATACAGCCAAAATGATGTTTGCGACAACAGAAGCTTGAGTGTTGCAGAATGCCAAGCCAACTATTTTGTTTTGCGTAAAGCGCCATTCATGAAAAGTTGCAGCATTTCCTCCAGCAGCGCCGGCAACGAGCCATCGGCGCTTGCCAGCCAGCGCAGCAAGGTACCCGAACGCATGAAGACCAGATGTTCGGCCATTTTCTGCGCCGGTAGTTCAGCGCTGATTTCGCCCGACAACTGACCCTGTTGCAGCAGGGCGGCGACAAAAAGAACGGCGTCACGATCGGCCTGGTCCTGCTCGGTTTGTCCGCTGCGAAGCAGGTAGCGAATATAGGCGCTGAGATAGGGCCGCATCTTGTTCAGGTAATCGGCTTCTATCCTGAAAAAGTGCGAGAGCCGTTCGTCGCAGGTTGCTTGCGCCAGTACCGAGGCAATGATGTCGTCCTTGAATTCAACCCGGTCCTTTTCAAAGCGATGCCGGATCAGCGCCTCCTTGATCGGGAAGTATTTGTACAGCGTGCCCTTCGCTACGTCAGCGGCATCAGCGATTGCTTCCATCGTCACGTTTTCAAAACCATGCGTTTCAAACAGTGCCCACGCTGCCGCACCGATGCTGTCGACGGTTTTTTGCAGCTTGCGCGCCCGCCGTCCGCCATTGGCATCGGCGGTTTCCACCGTTGCAGGCGGCAGCGAAGCACGGCTTTCAGGGATATTGAGCGAGGAGCGCGGCATTGCTTTGAATTTCAATGAACGTTGCTCATAAATATACGACGTTCATTTATGACCCGTCAACATGAAATATGGATCAAAGGCAAAAGGCATCATGAAACCTGAAGTCAGGCGCCGGATTCGCGGCCGGGCCTTCTGCCATGCGGGTAATCGTTGGCGCTTTTTGATTCATACTTCAGCCATTCCCGAAACAACCTTCATCAGGAGAAAACCATGAAACTCTATTACTCGCCTGGCGCCTGTTCGCTGTCGCCCCACATCGTGCTGCGTGAATCAGGGCTTGATTTCGACATCGAAAAGGTCGATCTCGCCAGCAAAAAAACCGAAACCGGCAAGGATTTCCTGAGCATCAGCGAAAACGGCTACGTGCCGGCGCTTGAAATCGAGCCGGGCGTCGTGCTCACCGAAGGACCGGCCATCGTGCAGTACGTTGCCGACCTGGTACCGCCCAAAAAACTGGCGCCGACCAATGGCACGATGGATCGCTATCGCCTGCAGTCATGGCTCGGTTTCATCAATTCCGAATTGCACAAAGGCTTCGGTGCCTTGTTTACACCGGGAACGCCGGACGACTACAAGGCGATTGCCATCGCCAACCTCGGCAAACGCTTTGATACGGTCGAAAAGCGTCTTGCCAATCATGACTATCTGCTTGGTTCCCATTTCAGCGTGGCGGACGCCTATCTTTTCGTGGTCTGCAGCTGGACCGGCTATGTCGGCATCGACCTGAAGAAATGGCCGGCATTGGCAGCCTACAGCGCCCGCATCGGCAGCCGTCCCGCCGTTATTGCGGCGCTCACGGCCGAAGGCCTGATGAAATAACCAATGGCAAAAATAGGAACACCGCTGTCGCCGTCGGCGACCCGTGTCATGCTGCTCGGCAGCGGCGAACTGGGCAAGGAAGTCATCATTGCGCTGCAACGGCTTGGCTGCGAGGTGATCGCAGTTGATCGCTACGCCGATGCACCGGGGATGCAGGTGGCGCATCGCAGCCACGTGATGGCGATGACTGATGGCGCTGCGTTGCGTGTCCTGATCGAGAAGGAAAAGCCGCACCTGGTCGTACCGGAAATCGAGGCGATTGCGACCGACATGTTGGTCGAGATTGAACGCGATGGACTTGCCGAGGTGATACCGACTGCGCGTGCAGCGAAGTTGACGATGAATCGGGAAGGTATACGGGTGCTGGCCGCAGAAGCGCTGGGGTTGCCAACATCACCGTATCGGTTCGCCGATTCACTGGTGCAATTGCAGACGGCCATCGATGGCGATGCGGATGGTGGCATCGGCTATCCCTGTGTGGTGAAGCCGGTGATGTCATCTTCCGGCAAGGGTCAATCGCTGGTCAGGTCCGCTGCTGATGTGACCGCCGCGTGGGAGTACTCGCAGGAAGGGGGCCGCGTCGGCGCCGGGCGCGTGATTGTCGAGGGTTTCATTGACTTCGACTATGAGATTACCCAGCTGACGGTTCGTGCCGTTGGTGCTTCAGGCAAGGTCGAGACATTCTTCTGCGCGCCGATCGGGCACGTGCAGGTGGCTGGCGACTATGTCGAGTCGTGGCAACCGATGGCGATGTCCGCACTTGCGCTGCAGCGCTCGCGCGATATTGCCGAGGCCGTGACGTCGAACCTCGGTGGTCGCGGAATCTTCGGCGTCGAGCTTTTCGTCAAGGGCGATGAGGTCTGGTTTTCCGAAGTCAGCCCGCGCCCTCACGACACCGGTCTGGTGACCTTGTGTTCGCAACGTCTCTCCGAATTTGAACTGCACGCCCGCGCGATTCTGGGTTTGCCGGTCGATGTGTCCTTGCGTCGCCCCGGCGCATCGGCGGTGATCTATGGTGGACTGGAAGAAAAGGGCATCGCGTTCGAGGGGATCGACAAGGCGCTTGCAGTGCCCGAATCGGATCTGCGCCTGTTCGGCAAGCCGGAAAGCTTCGTCAAGCGGCGCATGGGGGTGGCAGTGGCCAATGCCGATACGACTGATGAAGCACGGCAGCGTGCGAAGCTTGCCGCGAGTCTTGTAAAGCCCGCAAAAAATACCTGAGCGCCAGGACGCCAAAGCTCATGTCTGATTTCGCCCGGCGGCTGATCAAGTGGCACAGTGTCCATGGTCGCCACGACATGCCCTGGCAGAACACGCGCGACCCCTATCGTGTCTGGCTGTCGGAGATCATGCTGCAGCAGACGCAGGTGGCAACGGTCATTCCCTACTACGAACGGTTTCTGGCGCGGTTTCCGACCATGGCAACGCTCGCTGCCGCGCCGGCCGAATCGGTGATGGGTTTGTGGAGTGGTCTCGGCTACTACGCGCGTGCGCGCAATCTGCACGCCTGCGCAAAAGCCGTGATGCAAGAACACGGGGGCGAGTTTCCAAAAGATGCGGAGGCGATTGCCGGGCTTCCAGGCATTGGCCGTTCGACGGCGAACTCGATCGCAGCATTCTGCTTCGCTGCGAGAACGCCGATCATGGACGGCAACGTAAAGCGCGTACTGACGCGCCAATTCGGCATTGAGGGTTTTCCGGGCCAGCCAGCGATAGAACGCGAACTCTGGGCTCTGGCCGAGTCGCTCGTGCCCAATAAAAACGTCGACATCTACAACCAGGCGCAGATGGATCTGGGTTCGCTGGTCTGCACGCGCAGCAAGCCGCGCTGCGACGCATGTCCGGTGGCGGCAAACTGTGTCGCCCGCCTGCAAGCCCGCACAGCCGAACTGCCGACCAGGAAAGAGAAACGCGTAATTCCCGAACGCGAAGTCACTTTGCTGATGCTGGTGCAGAACGGCAAGGTGCTGCTGGAGCAGCGGCCACCCAGCGGTATCTGGGGCGGCATGCTGTCCTTGCCGGAATTGCCGTCCGGCTTGTCGGCAGCAGCAGATGCCAGTGACTACACAAAATCGACGCTGTCCTGCACACCCGGAAAATGGTCATCGCTGCCCTTGCTCACGCACACCTTCACGCATTTCCGTCTGCACATATCGACCTGTCGTGCCGAAGTAAAAAGTCGGCCACATGCAGCAGAGGGGACCCAGCGCTGGCTCGCGTTCGACGAGCTGGCCGATGCACCATTACCGGCGCCGATTCGCCAGCTGCTGAATTCTTCAGTTTGAGGTATTGAGCAGGCCCTGGTCTTGCAGGAACTGGTGGATGACATCAAGCTTTGAGCAGACATCATTCGCTTCGAGGATTTTTTGCTTTGACGGCAAGGGCATCGGCAGCATCTCGCCGAGACGGTATGCCACCCATTCGGCGTCATCAAAGCGATAGGGCTGAAACGGCGTGGGGTCTTCAAGGTTTTCAATCACTCGCATCAGCAGCTCGGCCAGAAACTTGTGTCGTGCCGAAAGTAGCGCAGGTTCGGTGGCTGCTAACAGCGCTATGTCACCGCGCTGCAGTCCCGAGCTTTCGGTGCGGCGCGAGACGATTCGGAAGCGCTGCTCGCCGCGACACTGCACCATCAGGACGCCGAGTTGCTGCATGTCCCAATCCCTGATGCGCGCCAGCGTGCCGATTTCGTGCGGGATTGCCGGCGCCCCGGTTTCGCGGCCCCCGGCAATCAGGCAAACGCCGAAGGGCTTGTCATCCTTCAGGCAGACCTTGGCCATGTCCATGTAACGCTGCTCGAAAATCCGGAGCGGCAGATTGCCTTCCGGGAACAGCAAGGTTCCCAATGGAAACAGCGGGACGTCACGAATCAGTTGATCTTCAGTTGTCACCGGTTTGCTCCGACAGCAGGTGTGCCGCAACCATGCCGTTGATGATACCGAACAGCAACGCAGCAGTCGCAAACAATGGCACGAGAAGGAAGACGCCGTCGTGGGGTATCAGCCACAGTCGCGCCAGCAATATCTGTCCGCCAATATGGGCAAAGGCTGCGACGATACTCAGACTCACCGGACCAAACCAGCGGCGTGGCAGATGCGTGGCAATCCCAAGTGCCCCAAGGCTGGCGATCGCGCCGGTCAGGGCGAGAAAAAATCCGGGTGCCAGAAACTGGCCGATCACCAAGCTGCCGGCCACCACGCGCAGCAGCGACACCCAAACTGCATCACGCCAGCCGTGGCGCATCAGCACCATCAGCACAACGATGTTGGCGAGTCCCGGCTTCACACCGGGCAGCGGCGACGGAATGGCAGCTTCGGCAACGCTGAGGGCAATCGCCGCCGCCGCATAGCGTGCTATGCGGTAGTCGTCGGGCGTCACCTTCAGCTCGATGGTGTTACGGCCCGATTCAGTAGGTGACGGAGTCATGGCCAATCGATTTGCCATCACGGGCAGCCAGCATCAGGCTGACATGATTCGGTGCGCAAATGGCAATGGCGTTGGCCGCCGTCAGCCATCCCTGCTTGACGCAGTATTGACGTGGTCCGGGATCGGAGGCGACGCGGGCTCGCCCGGGTTGCACTTCGATCACGGTGGTGCCGATCGGCCCGCTGACTTCGATGCGCTTGGTAATTGTCAGCGGCAGTTCAGCCACAAGTTCGCCGTCGCGCTTGACAATCACGTGATCGGCGCCACCGCCACGCCAGAGCAGCGGATAGGAGACGGCGACAGCCACCACACCAACGAGCATGATCAACCAGTCACCTGGCTGCAGCAGACGCAACCAGTACGCGGGCGGCAATTTGCGAAAACTCATTGCGCCAGGGTGCGATGTCTGACCAGAATTTTCGCCGAAGTGGCGAAATGCTTTGCCAGCCATTCCGCCAGAAAAACCGAACGATGCTGCCCGCCGGTGCAGCCAATGGCAACGGTGAGGTAGGCGCGATTGTCCTTCACGTAGGAAGGCAGCCAGTCGGCAACGAAACGGCGGATATCCTCGGCCATCTTCATGACCTCGGGCTGGCCCTGCAAAAATGCTGCGACCATCGGGTCATGGCCGGTCAGTGTGCGCAGCTGCGGGTCGTAGTGCGGGTTGGGCAGGCAGCGCACATCGAATACGATATCCGCATCGCGTGGCAGGCCATGCTTGAAGCCGAACGACTCGAACAGCAGCGTGAACCCCGTGCCCGACTCGATGGCGGCAAACTCCTTGACGAAAGTACGCAGCGCATTGGGCCGCAGATGACTTGTGTCAACGCGATGACCTATGCTGATCAGCATCTGCACCGCTTCGCGTTCGCGGGTGATCGCTTCACCGAGCGTGGTGTCGTCGTCGGCCAGCGGGTGGCGGCGCCGGGTTTCCGAGAAACGCTGGATCAATACCTCGTCGCTGGCGTCGAGAAAAATGACGCGTGGCACGATTTCGCCCTTGGCTTCGAGGTCACGCAACTGCTTGGGCAAGGCAGCGAGGCTCGCCCCGCTGCGCATGTCCATGGCGACCGCGACGCGTTCATAGCCTTCGGCCTGGAGTTCGTTCACCAATTGCGGCAACAGGGTCGCCGGCAGATTGTCGACACAGTAGAAACCCCCGTCCTCGAGCACGTGCAGGGCGACGCTTTTTCCCGAACCGGAAAGTCCTGTGATCAGCAGTAATTGCATGGGCGACAGAATAGCCTATCGATTCACAACGCGCTTGCGAATCAGGACCCCTGGCGGTCATGCCGGGTTTGATTCACCACAGCCCGGCGTACGTCGACTTTGTGCAGGATCTCCTGCCGCGTCGTGTTGCTGCTACTGCCCCACGTTGCAATTTCGTCCAGCGTGCGCAGGCAACCGGCACAAAACCCGGTGCACTCATCAATGACGCAGACATTGATGCAGGGTGATGCAACCGTGTCGCTTTCCTTGGGTGACGAATTCATCGGCAACGAGCCATGGGCTCCAGTGACATTCAATTCGCCAAGTATAGAATGCCGGCCGTGCCCCGGCTGAAAACAGTGACCCTTCCCCCAGCGACCTTGATTGCGCGTGCAGAAAGCGGCGAGCCCGCGCGCGTGGTATTCGACACCAATGTCCTGCTGTCGCTATGGGTCTTTGACGACAGCCGTTTTGCGCCCTTGCGTTCGCGCATTGATCAGGGTGAGTGGATCGCGTTGACCGACGAACATTGCATGGCCGAGTTCCAGCGCGTGCTATGCTACGAACAATTCAAGCTCAGCGCCGAAACGCAGGCACAACTACACGTCAATTACAGCAACGTTGCACAATCGGTGAACGTGCGCAAAAGTTTTTCGGCGCCGCTGCCGCGCTGCTCCGATCGTGATGACCAGAAGTTCCTTGAACTTGCCCGCAACGCCAATGCCGGCTGGCTGGTGACGGCCGACAAGGCCTTGCTGAAAATGGCGCGCCGCATCCGGCAGGTGGCATTGTTCTCGATCGTCACGCCGGATGCGGTGCTGGCCGGACTGGATTTGGTAGCAACGCAGGCCGTTCCCCGGCCGTGACAGGGCAATGGTGATTTTTTACAAAGGAGGATGCAGAACATGAGCAGCTTGAAAGGGAAAGTAGCCGTCGTGCTGGGTGCATCGGCATCGCGTGGGACCGGCTGGGCCGTCGCCGAGGCTTTGGCTGCGGAAGGTGCAAAGGTCGTGGTTGGTGCCCGCAGTTTCGCGCCATTGCAGGAACTGGCAAACAAGATTGATGGCGTTGCAGTGCGTTGCGACGCATCCAGGGAGGAAGATATCGCGGCCATGGTACAGACCGCAGTCGATCGATACGGGCGACTTGATATAGCCGTCAACTCTGCCGGCTTGCCGGTGATGGGGCCAATTGCAGCCGCCAGTCGCGAGGCACTGCAGTCGGCTGTAGACACCAACTATTTTGGAAATGTATTTTTCGTTCGCTATGCGGCCGCGGCGATGAAGGATGGCGGCTCCATCGTGCTGATTACTTCAGCCAGCGCGACCAATGTTGTCGAGCCGCATTTTGCCTATGCCTGCGCCAAGGCCGCCACCGACTGTCTGGTCAAATACGCGGCAGTCGAATATGGCCCACGTGGTATTCGCGTCAATTCTATTTTGCCCGGGCCAATCCTGTCCGACATGACCTGGGACTACTACACCAACTCGCAGGTGATGAAACGTTTCGAAGCTGAAATTCCCTTGCGCCGCATCGGCATGCCGGCCGATTTTGCGGATGCCTGTGTCTGGCTGGCAAAGCCGGGCTATCTCACCGGGGTCAACCTGCAGTTGAATGGCGGCATATACCTCAATCGTTTTCCGCGCCCGGATGAAACGGACGCGCGGCCCGAAGATTCCGGCAAGCCGCTGTTCGACCGCGACAAAGGCGGCTAGGAGACCTCGAGCAATTGGCCGCGCAGGGCTTCGCGCATCGCGGCATCAATGCCGAAATGATCGAGATAGCCTTCCGGCGAGCCATAGCGTTCGTCGAAACTCTTGAACAAGGTGTCGATGTAATGCGGCCTGACGAGGGTAATCATCTCGACGATCTCGCGATCTATGTCGACACCCATTGCCTTGCGAAAGGCGTTGATGCTGTTCTCGACGGCAATCCTGAAGTCAATGCGTTCATTGGTCAGCATGAAATCATGCACAATTTCGTCACGCGAGGCGCCAAGCATGTACAGCATCATGGCCGCGACGATGCCGGTGCGGTCGCGCCCGTTGGTGCAATGAAAAATCACCGGCTGTACACCCTCGGCAAGTTTTGCCGTGATTACCCGCAGTGCCGGGCCGCACATGTCGGCGATTGAGCTGAAGGCGCGCGCCACCGTGTTGGTCGCGTGCTCCGGCGTCGGGTTTTCAAAAATCACGTCCATTACCGGACGACCATCGACTCGTGAATCCATGCCGATGTCCGCCGTGTATACCTCGGCAGCCATGTCCGCCGGCCAGTGGGTCGGAAGTGCCGCACATTCCTTTTGCGAGCGCAGGTCGGCGACGAAGGCGATGCCGATCTGACGCAGTCGTTGGTAGTCG
>CANJXH010000017.1 GCA_947478755.1 Betaproteobacteria bacterium
GTTGGCTTCCGCATCCGGCAGCACGAAGCGGCTGATGCGCCCGCTGAGCCTGGACACGTCGCCGTCAAGCCAGTCCAGCTTTGCCACAAACTCGCGGCTGTTGATGTCGGTGTTCCATACGCTCGCAGGATGCGCCGCACTCAGTTTGACGTCATGAAAAATCCGCCCCATCACCTTCAGTTCGGGCGTGCGCAAATCAATGCGGTTGGGCGTCAGACTGTTGCTTGCCGCAGCAGCGGGTGCGGCTGCAACGACGGTCGGCGACTTGACGGGCGCCGCCTTTTCGTTCGTCGCAGACAGCACCGTACGCCAGGCGTCGGCATTGATGCGTGGCTGAAACACCGCCACCGTCAGGCCCCGGTCCGGCATGCGCGCAGCGACATCACCAACACTGACCAGACCGCGTTCGAAGTTGCTGTGCCCGGCATCGTCGCGGTAGATCAACTGCGCCCTCAGCGCACGGCCAAGGCTGACTTCCGTGGTTTCCCGTGGCACACGGTCCTTCGATTTCCTGGCGATCAGTCTTGCATCGGTCGGCTTGCGCTCAATCAATAGCGGCATTGCCTCGCCGGCTGTCTTGCCGAATGGCTCAGGCAAACTCGACGCCAAGCCAACGAGGTCGCTGGATATCCGCACTTCCGCCGCATTCTTGCGCGCCCTTACCGTACCGCTCCAGCGCGCGGCACCGCTCAGGCTTTTCAGGGCGGGGTAGGCAAACTGCTTGCGCAATTGCGCTGCCGTCGCATTGCCATTCACCTCGGCCAGCACGCTGCTATCGCTTTGCGTCTTCAGGTCGAGTTTGAAGGGCAGTCCGAGCATGGTCGCATTGACCGACTTTGCCGCCAGGCCATCACCACTGAACTCGATCTGGCCACGGACATCGCCCAGCGGCGGCATGTCCGGATCGAGGATCAGGCGATTGCCGTCAAACGCATATTTGCCATTCACCTTCGTTTCATTGATCCGCCGCAAAGGCAGCTGCAGCTTGATGTCCAGTGATCCACTGCCACTCGCCGTCATGCTTTCGGTGAAATGATCGATTTGTTCGCCCACCGGGCTGGACTCGATGAACTTGAGGAAGTTCGCCGTTTCTCCCGTCGCCCTGCCATTCACCAGCAACTGCTCGTCCATGGTGACCAGATCGGGAATCTCCGCCTTGGCCGGGCCAATGCGCGCGCCGCTGATGCGGCCATCACTGGCCGTAATGGTCATCTTCGGGCCATCAAAATCGATCTCCCCGACCACGCCTTCGAGCTGCGGCCAGCCTTCCGCATACATCAACGCGGCATCATGGAAAACGCCGTGGATGCGGAAAGTCCCGCTGCGGTCGGCGAAGGGAAACTTGTCGAGATCGCCCTGCAGCCTGAGCGTGGCGGAACTCACCTTGCCCTTGCTGAGCCCGGCATGCAGGAAAGGCCCGACATCGGCACCTGCCTGCAAGGGCATGTAGCGCCAGACGGCCGAGGCCTCGGCGCGGGTCAGCTTCGCATCCAGATTCATCACGCCGGCGCCGTTGGCGACGAACTGATAGGTTCCGCTCGCTGTTCCTTCGGCGTCCGCATTGCGAAAACGGACCTGGGTGATCTCCAGTTCGGTATGACGGTTCTTCTGCTTCCAGCGCACGCCCGCATCCAGCACCTCAAACGGCAAGGGCTGCAAGAACACCTGCGGCAAGGTTGCCGTCGCGTTGCGCCCGGAGAGCAGAAACTCGCCGCTATCCTGATCACCATCAACGCTGCCGGTCAAGCCGCTGAAGCCCGGTTGCCGATCCACCGATGAAAATGCCAGCTTGCTGAAGCGGCCCTTTACCTTGTATTGCTCGAATGGCGATTGCTTGCCGCGCCAGCTGACACGGAACTGTTCAATCGAACCGCTCGGCGCATAAGCGGTCAGTTGCTGGCGAAAGCTTTGCGGCAGCGGCAGATAGGCCGCCAGCGCCGACAGTGCCCGCAAATCAAGCGTATTGGCCGAGAACTCGCCGCTATTGGTATTGCGCTCCACGTGGACATCCGTCGGCGGCAGCTTCACGCCATCGCTGGCGATGAGCGACAACTCCTGTGTCGAGAACCTAAACCCATCGTCGTTTCTGGCGGCGGCGATGCGCCCGTTGAGCCGATGCAGCGAAAGCACCGCGAGTTCAGGCGCGAGCCTTACCTGCACTTCATCCAGCGCCAGATCCGCCGTCATCGCTGTCGGCTTCAGGCCGGCGAAATCAAGCCATACCCGTGCGGCGCCGCGCCCATGCGTCAGCGGTACCGGGTAATCGATCCATGCCTGCCAACCGGCCAGATCGGTGTAGCCGACATTGCCGTAGAGCTCGCCCTTCCACTGCGCGATGTCGTTCAGGCTGTCGCCACGAAACTCGCCGCGCAAATCGATCGGCGCCGCCAGTGCGGCCGGTGGCACCGCGGTCACGCCGAAGCGATGGCCAAGCAGCCCATGCTCAAGCCGCAGGTTGAGATGCTGCAGCGTCAGCGGTGCCGCCTTGCGCAGTTCGTCCGTCCAGGTCACCGTGGCGTCGTGGATCGCGACAATGTGCTGATTCAGTACCCAGGCCGAGATATCCGGCCCGCCTGCTTCGGGCTTCACCGCCAGGCCGGCGACAAACAGCTGTCCATGAGTGTCACGCCTTATCGACAAGACCGGCGCATTGGCTTCCAGCAGATAAAACCGCGGCGAGAGGCTCATCAGAGAGCTCCACCCCACCACGCCGATCACATTGTCAAAACTCAGTGCCGGCTGACCACTGTCATCCTTGATGGTGAGATTGCGCAATTCAAGCCGGGGGCGGATGCCCTGCATGCGGGCCGACAAGCCGCCGATCGAGACGGGCAGCTGCATCGCCCGCGACAGCTGGCGTTCGACATCGCCACGATAGTTTTCGATTTGCGGCAGAAAGACGAAGCGCAGCAGCAGCAACACTGCGGCAAAAGCAATCATCGCTACTGCCGCCAGCCGGACCATGAAGCCGCCCAGGCCCAATGCAAAACGCAAACGTCTCATTCCGGCACAGCGCGGCGGTAGCTGGAGGCTACGCCTGATGTTTTTCTGGCAAGGCTGAGGACGGTGGAAACCATGCTACGCGGCGGGTTTATCCGTGGCTGCGGATAGAATGTCTGTCAATTGCAAATTCTACCCTACTGCGACATTCCGCCATGATGGCCAAGCCCGTCGAAATCGCCCAGACAGCCCGTTATTCACGCCATTTGCAGCGACTTTTCGCTGCCCAGCCCAGCCTGCTGCAAAGCCTCGAAAACAACTGGCTCACGGCACCCGATGAAACCGCATTTCGGCAATGGCTCGAGAGCCACGCAGCGAACGAGAGCAATCTGAAAACGCTGCTGCGCCAGTTCAAGCAATGGGCGTCAAGCTGGATCGCCCTGCGCGACCTTGCCGGCTTGGCCGACCTGGCCGAAGTCTGCAACGGCATGAGCATGATTGCCGAAATGTCGGTGCAGGCCGCGATGCCGGTGCTGAGCAGCAGCCTGGCGGTGCGTTACGGCGTGCCGCGCAACAGTGCCGGCGATGACGAGGAAATGATCGTGATCGGGATGGGCAAGCTGGGCGGGCGCGAATTGAACGTCTCGTCCGACATCGACCTGATCTTCGTCTACGCAGAAGACGGTGAAACCAGTGGCGGCAGCTCGGGCAGCATTTCCAACTTCGACTTTTTCACCCGGCTCGGCCGGCAGCTGATCAATGCCATCGCCGACATCACCGAAGACGGCTATGTGTTCCGCGTCGACATGCGGCTGCGGCCCGATGGTGACTCGGGGCCGCTGGTCGGCAGCCTCGACATGCTGGAGAACTACTTCATCACCCAGGGCCGTGAATGGGAACGCTACGCCTGGATCAAGGCGCGGCCGCTGACAGGTAACAGTCACGAGGCGCTGGAGTCGATTCGTCGCCCCTTCGTGTTTCGCAAGTATCTCGACTTCGGCACCATCAATGCATTGCGCGACCTGCACGGGCAGATCCGGCGCGAGGTGGCCAAGAAGGACATGGCCAACCACATCAAGCTTGGCCCCGGCGGCATCCGCGAAATCGAATTCGTCGCGCAGATGTTCCAGCTCATCCGCGGTGGTCGCGATCTGGGCCTGCAGATCAAGCCGACGCTGTCGGTACTCGCCTGCCTCGCACAACGCGGGCTGATCGAAGCGGCGACGCAGGCCGAGCTTGCCGCTGCCTATGATTTTCTGCGCCGGCTGGAACACCGCCTGCAATACCTTGATGACGCGCAGACCCACACCTTGCCGGCCAACGAAGCAGATCGCCAACTGATTGCCGAGGCCATGGGCTTTGCCGACTGGCTGGCGATGATGGCGCAACTCGACGTGCATCGCGGCAACGTGACCCGGCATTTCGATGCGGTATTGCAGGACCCGAACCGTAACGGCCAGACCACTTCCACCAGCGCCCTGCTCTGGCAGGAAGCCGACGACATTGATCGCACCAGCAACGAACTTGCTCGCATCGGTTTCCGCGATTCAGTGGCCGCAGCCAAGCGCCTGGCGGCCGCGCGCGCCGGGGCGCGCTACCAGTCGCTCTCGCCCACCATCCGTGAGCGCTTTGACGCCCTGGTGCCACGCGTGATCGACGTCGCGATGGAAACGCCAAGCCCGGCGCTGACGCTGGCGCGCATTCTTGACCTGCTGGAGGCCATCTCGCGCCGCGCCGCCTATCTGTCGCTGTTGCAGGAATACCCGCAGGCCTTGCAGAAGGTCGCGCAGCTGATCGGCAGCTCCGGCCGCACCGCGCGCTATCTGCAGACACACCCGATCCTGCTCGATGAACTGCTCGACCCCCGGCTGTTTGAAACCGCACCCGACTGGACGGCATTTCGCACGCAACTGGGCGAGCAGCTCAAGGCAGCGGCACCGGATACCGAGCGGCAAATGGACATCCTGCGCGAGGCTTACCACGCCCAGGTATTCCGCCTGTTGGCACAGGATGTGTCGGGCCTGCTGACGGTCGAAAAGCTGGCGGATCACCTGTCCGAGCTGGCCGACCTCATGATTGACGCTGCCTTGAACGGCGCCTGGCAGGCACTGCTGACACACCATCGCGAGCAGCCGCAGTTTGCCGTCATCAGCTATGGCAAGCTGGGCGGCAAGGAACTCGGCTACGGCTCCGACCTTGATCTGGTGTTCCTGTTCGACGACGCAGACGAAAAAGCCGCCGAGATCTATTCGCGCTTTTCGATGCGCTTCAACACCTGGCTGTCGGCGCAGACCGCCGCCGGGCAGTTGTTCGAAACCGACCTGCGGCTGCGGCCCAATGGCGAATCCGGCCTGGTGGTCAGCTCCATTGCCGCCTTCCGCCAGTACCAGCTGGAGTCGGCCTGGGTGTGGGAACACCAGGCACTCACCCGCGCCCGTTTCAGCGCCGGCGATGCCAACGTCGGCAAGGCCTTCGAGCAGATTCGCATCGACGTCCTGTGCCAGAAACGTGACCTCGCCAAACTGCGCGAAGAGATCGTCGCCATGCGCCAGAAAATGATGGATGCCCACGCAACGCGTGGTGATGACGCGGCCGTGAAGTTCAACCTCAAGCACGATCGTGGCGGGCTGATCGACGTCGAGTTCGCCGTGCAATACCTCGTGCTCGGCTACGCGCACCAGTACCCGCAACTCACCGGCAACCTCGGCAACATTGCCCTGCTCGACATTGCCGCCGACCTGGGCCTGATTCCGCATGAGCTGGCCGACAAGGTGCGCAATGCCTATCGCCAGTACCGCCGCATCCAGCACACCCTGCGCCTTGACGACAGCGACCGGGCGGTAGACCCGCAATCGGTCACCGAACAGGTGGCCGCGGTAACGGCGCTTTGGCAGTTAATATTCGAACAGCACTAAGCATTACTTCGTCGCCACAACCACTTCGACAACTCACGACAATACGCCCTCAAGAACATCATGCCCGTCAACTACACCACGCCTGCTGCCGATCAACTCTTCCCCGTCGCGGGCGTGCGCCTTGGCGTGGCCGAAGCCGGCATCCGCAAAAAGAACCGCAAGGACCTGACCCTGATCGCGCTCGACGTTGGCGCACAAGCGGCCGGCGTGTTCACCAAAAACCGTTTTTGCGCAGCACCCGTGACGCTGTGCCGCGAACACCTGGCCAGCCGCAACGACATGCGCGCGCTCGTGATCAACACCGGCATCGCCAATGCCGGCACCGGCGAACCCGGCATGCAGGCGGCGCTCGACACCTGCGCCGGTGTCGCCAAGACACTCGGCATCGATGCAAAGCAGGTACTGCCGTTTTCCACCGGCGTGATTCTCGAACTGCTGCCCGCCGATCGCGTCGTCGCCGGGCTCGATGCCTGCAAGGCAGACCTGCGCGCCGATGGCTGGCATAACGCGGCGCACGCCATCATGACGACCGACACCATCGCCAAGGCCGCGTCGCGCAAGGTGAACATCGGCGGCAAGACCATTACCGTCACCGGCATCTCCAAGGGTGCCGGCATGATCCGCCCCAACATGGCCACCATGCTCGGCTTTGTCGCCACCGATGCCGGCGTCAGTGCGCCGCTGCTGCAGCAACTGGTGAAGGACGCCGCCGATGCGTCGTTCAACTGCATCACCGTCGACGGCGACACCTCGACCAACGATTCCTTCATCCTCATCGCCAGCGGCAAGAGCGGCGTACAGATCGACAGCGCCAGCGCACCCGAGTGGGCCGCGGTACGCGATGCCGTAATCGGCGTGGCCACCGAACTGGCACAGGCGATCATCCGCGACGGCGAAGGCGCCACCAAGTTCATCACCGTCGCCGTCGAAGGCGGCAAGACCATCGAAGAATGCCGCAAGGTCGCCTACGCCATCGGCCACTCGCCGCTGGTCAAGACTGCCTTTTTCGCCTCCGACCCCAACCTCGGTCGCATCCAGGCCGCCGTGGGCTATGCCGGCATTGACGACCTCGACGTGGATGGCACGCGCATCTGGCTCGACGACATACTCGTCTCCGAACTCGGCGGCCGCGCCGCCAGCTACAAGGAAGAAGACGGTGCACGGATCATGAAACAGAGCGAGATCACCGTGCGCGTGAACCTCGGCCGGGGCAATGCGTCTGTGATGGTGTGGACCTGCGATCTGTCTTATGACTATGTGAAGATCAATGCGGATTACCGGAGTTAGGTCAGCTGTCGGCCACTAGCGAACAGTAACGATTACCCTCAATAATGTTAGCGGCGCGGAAGATTTCAACGACGACGGCCCGAGGCATATGAAAAGATTCTTGCTCTTGATTGGCATTGTGCTGATTGCTCCAACTTTCGCGGCGGACTCAGACAAGCGGTCAGAATATCGAACGCCTCAACTCGGTTGGCGGCTGATTGCCAGATCCGATGGTGGCCGAAATGGTTCCTTTGCGAAATTCAAGGGTAGGGTAACGCTTTCAGGAGTATTGGCGATTGGGTTTGATAGATCGCCGGAGGGAAAATCGACTGACGAGCAAGACACAGAAGGGGATGCAGTTTTTTTCCCAGACGAGCAATCTCGCTCAAAGTTGCCTTATGCAGTTGGAAACTATTACCCAGGTGAAGTTGAAAAAATATTTCTTTACAACAAGCCATCCAGCCTGTTGCCAGGAATCGTTGGTGCAAACAGGTCGACAGAAATTCTTCATGGCAACATGCCGCGATACGACATTCAGGCTGAAATCACGATTTTCGAATTTACATCATGGGTGGAGTGCGACCATCGAGGCTATTCAGCGAAAGTTGTAAATGCTCGGAGTCCCAACGGCAACCCAGTCGCAAACTCGGACGGAGGAATAATTGGGTGCTAGTTCACTACTCGATCAGGCCGCCCGAAAACGTCGCAATTCAAAGTGTAAAAGGGTCAGATCCGAATGGCACTTACTTAAGCGCTTTCGCCGGTAAAGCCCAGAAAACCGACGCAAAATTTTGCCTATATTTAGGCCTGTGACCGAATAGAAAGGCTGGTTATTGCCACACTTTTACAGGCTTTTGGTCTTAAGTAAGTGCCATTCGACACAGATCCCTTTGGCACAAGGACAGGATCAACATCAACTAGGGAGTCACCATGGAATGCAGTTTCAACCCGATGTCGATCGAGCATCACCAGCGCCGTTTCGACTTCTACCCCGAACTGCTGAAGTCATACCCGGTCTATTACTCATCGGCGGCGGGCGGCTGGGTCGTGTCACGTTACGCGGACGTGAATCAGGTACTGACGCAGCACGATAATTATTCGTCTTCGCCGCAACAGGGGCAGGGGTTCGGATTCGCCACCGGCGTTGACGACAACGCGACGCCGGAAGACATGCGTCGCATGCAGACGCTGCTGTCGGCACTGCCTTTCCGGATGGAAGAGCTGGCCAACGCCAACATGCTGGTCAGCGAAGACCCGCCGCGGCACACCGCCATGCGCCGCGTGTTCAGCGCTGCATTTCGCCCGGGCACGATTGCCAGCCTGGAGATGAGCATCCGTGCCATCGTGGCACCCTGCATCGAAAAGATGAGTAGCGCGCAGGAATTCGACCTGCTGGACGGCCTCGCAACGCAGGTGCCGCTGCAGACCATCGTGACCATGCTTGGCGCAGATGTCGGTCGCGTGCCGGAGTTCAAGATGTGGGCGGACGAATTGATCACGGCTGCAGGCGGCGCGGAACGCCATACCGAGGCAGCCGAAGAACGCTATGGCCGTGCCCTGATAGAGATTTGCCAATACTTCAAGCCGCTGATCGACGAACGCCGCGCAAATCCCGGCGACGACCTCATCAGCCTGGTACTGAAGGGACAGGATAGCGATGCAAGGGTGACAGACTTCGAGGTAGTACTGTTCGTGATATTGCTGTTTCTTGCCGGCAGCGAAACGACTACCAACCTGATCGCGAATACGGTGTACCAGTTATTGCAGGACGAACGCCAGTTGCAGCAAGTGGTCGACAATCCGTCACTGATCCCCAATGCGATCGAAGAAACCCTGCGTTTTCGTTCGCCGGTACAGCAGATATTCCGCAAGACCACGTGCGACACCGAACTCGGCGGACAAACGCTGCCGAAGGATGCATTGATCATCCTGATGCTTGGCGCGACCGGTTTCGATGAGTCGATCTGGTCCAACCCGGATCAATACGACGTGACCCGCGAGCCGCGACGCAATCTCGGCTTTGGCAGCGGCGCGCATGCCTGCCTCGGCATGAACCTTGGGCGCCTCGAAGCCCGGGCGGCCCTGGAAGCCGTGATCCCGGAGCTGCCGAACTGGAAGCTTGCACAACCGGATAACCCGATGATCGACAGCTTCATCGTCTGGGGCTACCAAAAGCTCCCCCTGGTGCGCCGATGACCCCGAGGGGGGCGACAATTCATCGCGCAGTCATGACTTTTCTGGCACGGGACTTACAGTGGGGCAGCACGGCCGTATCGGAGCCGCACCCAGGCCGCCGTGGGCTATTCCGGCATTGACGTCGATGGCACTTGCATCTGGCTTGACCGGAAGAATTAAGGGGGCAGAGACATTTGGATTTCCTGCTGACCAATGTTCCATGCCGTTGCCGCAGTCGTAAGGTAGCAATAAATACCAAATACAAAAATCAAATGACACTGACCCCTTTGACACAGTCAGTCTAAAAGCCGTTTAGTGTTTCAGGTAACCGGAGGGGGAGAACCATCAGGAAGGACCGTTTTTTAATTGCCTCTTCCCTGCCGACTTTTTCGTGCAAGTTGCTTGGCCAATTCCAGGACCTTTGTTGCCTCAAGCTTTGCAAACGTCAATGCTTCTCTGGCCGCGTTTCCTGCAATTCGTAGCGTTTTTTCCGCCGTGTCACGTTACTCCGTCGAATTCGCCTCGTGACTCGCCATTCCCGCCAAGGCCGCTACTGCCAAGGCCTTAATCACAATCACTTCCGCTGCCAATGCTGCTTGCGCGGCCTTTGAAGCGTGCATGACAATTAGTTCTAACGCCATTGCAGTTTGCAATCTCGGCGACGTGACTATATCCAACGTCGAAATTGGCAATTTCCGTTGAACTATCATTTTTAACCATCCTGACTTTAGTGGATTGCTTCACTTTCGCCCAAAAAACGAGTGTATTTCGGCGTAGTTTGAAGATTATTGACGACGCCCTTATTTGTCTGTTCGTTATCGCACTTAGTGGGACCGGGAAGGTGAAATATGAAAGTGGCGTTCATAGGTTGCGCCTCGCAGCGTGTCATTGTTTGGAACAACTACCGTGAGACACGCCTTTGGCTCGCAACCGAGCCATCAATTCGATCCGAATGCGACCATTATTTACGATGCGTTGGTCACCTAGGGCATATCCAAAATCCAGCCCATTGACGTTTCCGAATGATCTATGTCCTGTAAGGTCTTCTCATGGCACATTGCAGCCCTAGCCTGTTACACGAATCAAGCCCGCAAACCGCACCAGGAATAAGTGCTACTGCTTTGCCGTCACCGGCAGCGCGGCCTGGAAGCTGATGTAATCCGCCGCCGTCTGCTCGGGCGCCTCGATCTGCGGGATGTGCCCGATGTCCTTCATTATCACGACGCGTGAATTGGGCAGCACCTTGTGCAGAATCTCGGCGCCGGCCGGATGCACGAAGGCATCGTGGTCACCCCAGACGATGAGCGTCGGTATCTTCATGCCGGCGACGCGCTGTTCGGTGTCGCTTTTCATGGTGTCGGCGAACACCTTGTTCTGCACGGCCTTGTTGGCGATGAACTCCCTTGCCTGCGCTTCGAGTATCGGGCGCGGGATGAAGGGCGGCTTGACGAAGGCCTTGTTCATGATCTGGCCCAGATCGTCGGCGCCCTGGATTTCGAAGGGGTTCTTGCCGGCGTGCAGCGCGGTCTTCATGTATTCGGTCTCGGGCGCGCTGAAGACAACCGCGGGATCGAGCAGCCAGAGGCTGATGGCGTTGTCGGGATGGCGCAGGCCGTATTGCAGCGTGAGCAGGCCGCCCATGGAGTTGCCACCGACGTTGACGCGGCCGGTGATGCCGATGGCTTGCAGCAGCGCATGCAGGCGGTCGACTTGCAATGCGGGGTTGTAGTCGGCATCGAGCGGCTTGGATGATTCGCCAAAACCGATCATGTCCGGCACGATCAGGTGGTAGCGATCGGTGAGGTAGGGTGCGATCTGGAGGAAGTTGTCCTTGTTGGCGCCGAAGCCGTGCAGCAGAACCAACGGCTCGCCCTTGCCGCCTTCGAGATACACGAAGCGCAGGCCGTCGGGCAGCGTGATTTCCTTGCGCTCAAGGCCGGCGTGGTGGCGTGCGGCGACGAACAGCAGTTGCGAAAACTTGTCTGGCGCCGCGTAGAGAAACGCGACCGACGCGAGCACGAGAGTCGCGATGAGCAGCAGCAGGGAAATTGTCAGGCGCTTTGCCATGGTGACAGTTGCCGGCGCCTATGGCCGCGCTAATACCCGCTGTGGCCGTCGTCGCCGGCGCGCTTGAGGATGGCGTCGAGGGTGCGGCTGATCTTTGACGAAATGCGGATCATCTCCATGCGCGGCCAGGTCTGACGTTGACCATCTTCGAGCAGGGCGAGGATTTCTTTGCGTGTCGAGGGGGAAACCAGCTTCAGCGGCGACACCAGACGACGGCCGGGAACGATGCTGATGTCGCCTTCGTATTCCTGCGACAACACATCATGCAGCACCTTGTTCGCAACGCCAATCGACGAGCTGGGCAGGTATTTGCTGATCAGCGCATCGGCCGCCTTGACGTAGTAGCGCGAGGACTTCTTGAGGATGCTGAGTATCGGCACCAGACGCTGGCTTTCGAGCTTGCTGTCGCGGAAGATCGGCAACATGATGGGATTGATCAGGCTGACGATGTAGTGGTTGGTGCCGTAAAGACGGGCCAGTTGCTTGGCCGGCAGATCGGCAGCGAATGCGCCGTCGATCCAGCGTGACTTGAGGTAGGGCACGGTCTTGCCATGGGCATTGCGCGCCATCAGCTGCACTGGTTCGAACAAACCCGGGATGGCGCAGGAAGCGCGCACGGCGGAACGGATCAACACATGCGGCGAGGTGATGGCGTTCAGCAGGCGCGGGCTGTGGTTGCGCTCGCAGGGGCTGACCGAAATGCTGATGTGGCGGCCGCTGATCTCGAATGCTTCGCGGAAGGTGAGGTCGGGGATCAGCTTGGGAAAGCTGTGCTCGAAATCCTCGACTTTCAGCATGCGCCGCAGGCCGGTGATGCGCTCGAAATCATTGGGGTGCCACTCGCGCCCGAAACAGAGATTTTCGCTGGTGAAGAAATTGGCCAGCTCGGCATCCGTGCGCGTGCCGATGACGGCAGCGGCCATGGCGCCAGCGCTGGAACCCGACAGCACGCTGGGCAGGAGGCCTTGTTCGAGCAGGCTCTTGGCAACGCCGAAATGGAAATAGATCAGCGAACCGCCACCGCTGAACATCAAGGCCGAGCGGCCATAGCAGTGGCTGGCGCGGCGGAACAGGTCAAGCTTCACCGCTTGCGAAATCTCGCTGTCGGGCAATGACTCGATGTACAGCAGGGTGTCGGCAACAGCATCTACAAATTCTGCAATCAGGTTCTTGGTGCCGAAACGCGCCTGGTTGTAGAGGATCGGCTTGCCCATGCCGCCCAAGTTGCCGTGCACGCCCTCTTCGATCGCAAACAGCAGGCCCTGGCCATCCTTGCGACGGCGCAGGGAGCGCAGTTGCTGCAAGCGCTTCTGGATGTTTTCAAAATCGTATAGCTCGCTTTGGTCTTTCTCCTTCCAGCGTTGCCCGTCACCCAGATTGTCCAGTGCAATGGCGGCCTCGGACCAATCGGCGTAAGTCTTCGCCTGCAGCAATGCCTGGTCTAGCGTTTCGGGATCCCGGCTTTTATTGTTCTCCGGTGCCTTCTCGTGCTCCGGAAACGACACCGCGAGGGTCAGATGGTTCGGATTTTTACCCTGCTTCGCGGCTGCGGCGCGAAGCGCACGAATCGGGGTAACGGTTGCTGAAACCTTGGCGGAAGCTTTGCTCATGGTGGATCCTGTACCCATTGCTGTAGTTGAAACACTATCTCACACTAAACGACTCGCGCAAAGTTTCCTTGCGGACCTTGCCGATGGATGTCCTCGGCAATGGCTCGTTCACGAAGGTATACGACTTGGGTATCTTGTAGCCGGCAAGGTAATCGCGGCAGTACAGTATCAGCTCTTCATCGCGAACGGTACGTCCCTGCTTGCACAGCACCACGGCGTGAACCGCTTCGCCCCATTTCTCGTGGGGCAGGCCGATCACCGCCGCCTCGGCGATATCGGGATGAGTGAACAACACGTTTTCGACTTCGCTTGAATACACGTTCTCGCCGCCGGTGATGATCATGTCCTTGACGCGATCAACGATGTAGACAAAGCCTTCTTCATCCAGATAGCCGGCATCGCCAGTGTGATACCAGTTGCCACGCAGGGCGTGGCGGGTCATCTCGGGCTTGCGCCAGTATTCCTGCATCACGGCGTTGCTGCGGATGCAGATCTCGCCGACGGTGCCATGCGGCACCTCATCGCCCTGCTCGTCGAGAATGCCGATCAGCACGCTGTGGAAGGGACGACCCGCAGAGCGCAACAAGCGCTGGCCACGCTCGTCCAGGGTATGGAGTTTAGATTCAAGGACGGCAATGCTCTGCGCTTCGGTGGCGCCATAGCCCTGCCAGAACTCGAGGCCGGGAAAGGTTTGCATCGCCATGTCGAGCACGGCGGGCGGCATCGGTGCCCCACCATAGACCACGCCTCGCAGCGTGGGCAGCTGGACGCCAGTTTCCTGCACATGCAGGCAAAGGCTGCGCACCATGGTCGGGACCATGGTGGACCAGCTCACGCCGTCGCGATTGCAGATGTCGATGAAGCGCTTCAGGTCGTACTTGTCGATGAAGGCATTGCAGCAGGTCTTCATCGCCGTGACGTAGCACATGACGCCGTCACCCATGTGGAACATGGGGGCGACGTGAAGGTAGGTGTCTGCGGCATGCATGCTGCGGATACCTGCAGCCCATTGCTGCGCGGCGGAGAGGATTTGCGCGTGCGTGAACAGCACCCCTTTCGACACGCCGGTGGTGCCGCCGGTGTAATAGATCATCGCCGGGTCATTGACCAGGGGCTCGTCAACCACGGCACTGCCATCGCCCTTGCGGAGCGCTTCGTAGCGCACGTAATCCGGCGGGCACTCGCCATCGCCGATATAGAACAGGCCGCGTACACCGGGCACCACGGGCCTGATTTCCTCGATGGTCGGCAAGCAGGCCTTGTCGGTGCATATCCAGATGCCGTCAAGATCCTGCAGGCAATGGAGTATTTCGCGTGGCGCGAATCGAAAATTTTGCGGGGCCACGATACCGCCCGCCCACAGCACGGCATACCAGAACTCGAATTGGCGGGCGCTGTTCAGCGCAAGGATGGCGACGCGATCGCCCTTCTTCAACCCTTGCTCGACAAGGGCGCCGGCCATCGCCTGGATGCGGTCATGGAACTCGGCCCAGGTGACGGTCTCTTCTGCCGAGATGGTGGCCGGGCGCCTGGCGTTGACCGACTTCGCGCGACGGACGAGATCCTTGATCGTGTACACGCCTTCCCCCGTTTATCGTTTATGTCAGGCTGAATGGTAGCTGCGCCTTGCTCAGCTTTCCATGACGAAGAAATCCGCCTTGCCCGAATCGCAATCCGGGCATTTCCAGTCGGCAGGAAGATCTTCAAAACGGGTACCCGGAGGGATGCCCTTGTCGGGTATTCCCTCCGCTTCTTCGTACACGTAACCGCAGAACATGCAAACCCATGAACGCATGTCGTTCCCCGATCAGTGCGCAGCCGGCGTCGCCGGTGCCACGTAGTTGATCGGCTTCATCGCGAACGCTGTCTGTACCGCCGGATCATGGGCGACCAGTTCTTCGTATTTCAGGTGCCATATCTTCATGTAGGTGTAGAACGGCGCCGTCGGGTAGAGGTGATGGATCAGGTGGTAGTTCTGGTACACCAGAAAGGGGGTCAGCAGCCATTCCCAGCCACGACGGATGGTCGAGGCGCGATAGACGTTTTCTTCCGCCGAGACGTCTCCGGGAAAGTGCGGCAGATAGATGAACACCAGCGCGATCAGCAGCATGCCCAAGCGCGACGCGAGGAACCAGAGGAAGAAAACTTCCCAGCCATAGCCCATGTGGGTCAGGGTGGCGATGATGGAGACGAAAACCACCGTATAGGCAATGATCGGCAGCAGGTTCTGGCGCAGATGGTCACCACCACGGCGAATGAAGAACGCCAGATAGAACATGTCCACGTTGGGCCAGAGCAGGAAGAAGTTCCACCAGCGGCTGTGATGGACAAACTGGTCCGGATCCTTGTCGCTGTTGGTAAAACGGTGGTGCTGCATGTGCAACCAGCGGACGGCTTCAAACGGGGCAATCGGCAACAGCAGCATGATGGCGATGCGGCCGATGACTTCGTTGACCAGCGGATATTTGGATATGGAACGGTGGGAACCGTCATGGGCAACCGAGAACAGGGTGTACATGGCAAAGCCATTCGCCAGGGTCGAGGCCCACAACGGCCAGCGACCGGTCAGGGTCATCGAGGCGGCCCCGGCAATGATGGCGATCGAGAGCACGAACAGGAAGGCCGTCGGCACGGCCAGCGCCGGACGCTGCATCAGGGAATTGAAGTATTGTTGCTTGGTCGGCAGGACGGACTTCGCTGCGCCGGTGGTACCTGAACTGGCCTGGCAGGTCGAATTGCCTGTAAGTGTTGCGGTAGTCATGGTGGGGCCTCCTTGTGTTGGTTCGTCGAGCAAACCGATCTATTAGAACGATCGTTACACAAATGTTAGCAGAAAACGTAATTCTCTAGAACGATCGTTACAGAGATATTAGCGGGCCGCCGGCTTGGTTCATTGATCTGTATCAACTTTTCTCGAATACGGAAAACCCAGGGGAGGTCGGTTGGGCGTCAATAATGACGCCCTCGCATTCGATAACAGGCTGGCAATACCGTGTATAACCCCCTGCGGGCAAAATCAGCGCGCCGCTGCAAGCCAAACACTTTTATCGACACCGGAAGGTAGCCCGTGGCAAAACCCAACTATCAATTCGAGAAACGCCAGCGCGATCTGGCGAAAAAAGCCAAGCAGGACGAGAAAAAACGGCAAAAGCTGGCGGACAAGGCGGCGACCGCCAATCCGGCATCGCCGACGCCGGCTGCAGACACCAAACCTGACGAGTGACCTGATCGGGCCTGGCCCGCGCCTTTGGGGCGGGCGATGAGTGCGCTAGTGCAACACCCTCGGCATCGACAGCACGAACTCGGCAATCGGCGCCTCGAACTGCCTGCCGTCCTCGGCCGTCATCTGATAGCTGCCCTTCATGCTGCCGACGGGCGTGGTGAGCACGCAGCCACTGGTGTACTCGAAGCTTTGTCTCGGTTGCAGCAAAGGCTGATGCCCAACCACGCCGAGACCTCGAACCTCCTGCACCTGATTGTCGGCATCGGTGATGACCCAGTGCCGCGAAATCAATTGTGCTGCGACGGTACCAATGTTTGAAATGGTGATGCTGTAAGCGAAGGCATAACGGTCCTCGGCCGGGTTCGACTGGTCCTCGAGGTACTGCGTGACAACCGCGACGTGAATTTCGTATTTTCTGGAATCAGCCATAGTGAGCCATTGTAGCCAATGGCAGCTGTTGCGCTCTAAAATGCGACGAACAGCCCCGCCAGTCACGGATAGCCAACATGTACAGAATCGCGCCCAGTATTCTCTCTGCCAACTTTGCCAAACTGGGTGAAGAAGTCGGCAATGTCATCAGCGCGGGTGCGGACTGGATCCACTTCGACGTGATGGACAATCACTATGTACCGAACCTGACCATCGGCCCGATGGTGTGCGAGGCGATACGGCCGTTGACCCAGGCGACCATCGACGTGCATCTGATGGTGCGGCCGGTGGACAGACTGGTGCCGGACTTCGCCAAGGCTGGCGCCAACGTGATTACGTTCCACCCCGAGGCTTCCGATCATGTGGACCGCACCCTCGGCCTGATCCGCGACCAGGGTTGCAAGGCAGGGCTTGTGTTCAATCCGGCCACGCCACTGGACTACATGGACTATGTGATGGACAAGCTCGACATCGTGCTGTTGATGAGCGTGAACCCCGGCTTCGGCGGGCAGAAATTCATCCCCGCGACACTCGACAAGCTGCGTGCGACGAAAGGCAGGCTGGATGCCTATGAAAAAGCCAGCGGCCGCAAGATCATGCTGGAAATTGACGGTGGCGTGAAAACCGACAACATCGCCGACATCGCACGTGCGGGAGCCGACACTTTCGTTGCGGGCTCCGCCGTATTCGGTGCCGGCAAGGACAGCGACCGGAATCGTTACGACTCCGTGATTGCGGCCATGCGGGCAGAACTCAGCAAGGTTTGAGCGCCAGGAAATTCCGAGACTTATTCCCAGGCGTGGTGCCCTTGGCATCGCGGCGGTAAGCGAGTTTCAATGTCCCCATGCAAATCCAATCCGTCACCATCGACCTTGATGGCACACTGCTTGATACCGTGCCTGACCTGCACGCCGCGGCCAGTGCCACGCTGATGCAGCTTGGCTTGCCGGATTGCAGCGAAGAGCAAATTCGCGGCTATGTCGGGCGCGGCATTCTCCATCTGGTGAGCTGCTTCATCCCGCCAGACAGCGGCCAGGAAATGCTGGATCGGGCCACCTTTATCTATCGCCAGCATTACGCCCGCATCAATGGCCGTGCGGCCAAGCCCTACCCGGGAGTCTTTGAAGGCCTGGAAAAATTCCGCGCCCGCGGACTGAAGATGGCGGTGATCACCAACAAGTCGAAAGCCTTTACCGATCCATTGCTGGTTTCGAGCGGTCTGATGAAATATTTCGAGTTCTCGATCTCCGGCGACTCGCTGCCGGAAAGGAAACCGCACCCGCTGCCGCTGTGGCACGCCTGCGAACGCCTGGGCACCTCGCCGGAAAGCAATCTGCATATCGGCGACTCGCGCCACGATGCCGGTTGTGCGCGCGCAGCGGGGAGTCGCGTTTATCTCGTGCCCTATGGCTACAACGAGGGCGACGATGTGCGAAAACTCGATTGCGATGCTATAGTCGCGTCGCTAGACTATGCGGCTGACCTGATTTCGGCCACTTGATGACCTTCACGAGACTCTCGACATGCTGCACAAACAACTGCTGAACAAGCCCTGGTGGGCAGAGGCCTGGCCCTGGCGTAACTGACGCCCGCTTTATCCTGGCCGCGCGTTGCACTCTATCGAGTCCTCGCGCCAAGTTTCAGCAGTCAATATTTGTTGTGGAGCAATCATGACCGAATCCGATTTCACCCGGCTGGCCGCGCAAGGCTATAACCGCATCCCCGTCAGCATCGAGACCTTCGCCGATCTCGACACCCCGCTGTCGATCTATCTCAAGCTGGCCAACGCGCCCGATACCTACCTGCTCGAATCGGTACAAGGCGGAGAACGCTTCGGGCGCTACTCCTTCATCGGTCTCGCTGCGGCGACGCGCATCGTTGCCAACGAGCGCAAGGTGCAAGTCATCACCGCCGGCCAGGTCGTTGAGCAGAACGACGACATCAACCCGCTTGATTTCATTGCCGCCTTCATGGCTCGATTCAAGGTACCCGACCTGCCGGAACTGCCGCGTCTTTATGGCGGCCTTGTCGGCGCCTTCGGTTACGACACGGTGCGCTACGTCGAGCCGAAGTTGGCGAAGACGCGCAAGCCGGATCCCATCGGCACCCCGGATGTGGTGCTGCTCTTGTCGGAAGAAATCGCGGTCGTCGACAACCTTTCCGGCAAGCTCACCTTGCTGGTCTATGCAGATACGAGCCAGGCCGGCGCCTACCACAAGGCGCAGCAACGCCTCGCCGAACTGGTCAGCGCCCTGCGCCAGCCGGTTTCCATTCCGGGCGACGTGGTCGCAAAGGGTTGTGAACCGGTGTCGGAATTCGGTGAAGCGCCATTCAAGGCTGCGGTGGAAAAGGCCAAGCGCTACATCATCGACGGCGACCTGATGCAGGTGGTGCTGTCACAGCGCATGAGCCGACCCTTCGCGGCATCGCCGCTGGCCTTGTACCGCACGCTGCGCGCGCTGAACCCGTCGCCCTACATGTTCTTCTTCAACTTCGGCGACTTCCATGTGGTCGGTGCGTCACCCGAAATCCTGGTACGACTGGAGGATGGCAAGGTCACGCTGCGGCCGATCGCCGGTACGCGCAAGCGCGGTGCGACAACGGTCGAAGATATGGCGCTTGAAAAGGAACTGCTCGCCGACGAAAAGGAGCGCGCTGAACACCTGCAACTGCTCGACCTCGGCCGCAACGACATCGGCCGCGTCGCCACCACCGGCACCGTGCGCGTGACGGAGCAGTACGCGATCGAGCGCTACTCCCATGTGATGCACATCGTGTCGAACGTTGAAGGCGAGTTGCGCAAGGGAGAAGACGCGCTGTCGGTGCTGCGCGCCTGCTTCCCCGCCGGCACCGTATCCGGCGCACCCAAGGTGCGGGCAATGGAAATCATCGATGAACTGGAACCATCGAAGCGCGGCATCTACGCCGGTGCCGTCGGCTACATCGGTTTCAACGGCGACATGGATATTGCGATTGCGATACGTACCGCGGTGCTGAAGGACAAGATGCTCCACGTTCAGGCCGGCGCCGGCATCGTCACCGACTCGAATCCCGATGCGGAATGGGAAGAAACCCGCAGCAAGGCACGCGCCGTGTTGCGCGCCGCCGAGATCGCCGAAGCCGGCCTTGATACCAGAATCGGCGAGGCAATATGACCCCCAAGCTCACTACGTTCGCTGCCCCCACGGGGGGCTTCGCCTCCCTTGGGACGGCTCTTCGGGAGACAACGAAATGCTCTTGATGATCGACAACTACGACTCCTTCACCTACAACCTGGTGCAGTACTTTGGCGAACTCGGCGCTGATGTGCGCGTGTTCCGCAACGACGCCATCACGCCGGATGACATCGCCGCGATGAAACCCGACCACATCGTGATCTCGCCCGGACCCTGCTCTCCAAAAGAGGCTGGCATTTCGGTGGCAACCATCCAGCGCTTTGCCGGCAAGGTGCCGCTGCTCGGCGTCTGCCTCGGCCACCAGAGCATCGGAGCGGCTTTCGGCGGTGAAATCGTGCATGCCAAAAAACCGATGCATGGCAAGACGTCCCTTGTGCAGCACCTCGACAAGGGCGTGTTCGCTGGCTTGCCCAATCCCTTTACCGCCACGCGCTATCACTCGCTGGCAATTCGTCGCGAGACGCTGCCGGACTGCCTCGAAGTAACCGCATGGACCGAGGACGGCGAGATCATGGGCGTACGCCACAAGACGATTGAAGTCGAGGGTGTGCAGTTTCATCCCGAATCGATCCTGACGGAGCACGGTCACGACATGTTGCGCAATTTCCTCAACGCAAAGGTTTAAATCTAAAATGGCGACCTTTTGCGCAATGGAAATCCCATGATCACGCCGCAGGAGGCATTGCAAAGGACGATCGAGCACCGGGAAATTTTTCATGAGGAAATGCTGCATCTGATGCGGCTGATCATGAAAGGCGAAGTCTCGCCAGTGCTGACGGCAGCGATTCTGACCGGGCTGCGGACCAAAAAGGAAACCATCGGTGAAATAACCGCAGCCGCCACCGTCATGCGCGAGTTGGTAACGCCGGTGAAAGTCAATGGCACTGCAACCTTCGTCGACATCGTCGGCACCGGCGGTGACGGCAGCCACACTTTCAACATTTCCACTGCATCGATGTTTGTCGTCGCGGCTGCAGGCGCGCAAGTGGCGAAGCACGGCGGACGCAGCGTCTCGTCCAAATCCGGCTCGGCCGACGTACTGGAAGCGCTTGGCGCGCGAATCGACCTCAACCCGGACCAGGTGGCCGACTGCATCACCGCCACCGGCATGGGTTTCATGTTTGCGCCCAATCACCACTCGGCGATGAAAAACGTTGCGCCGATACGCAAGGAACTCGGCGTCCGCACTATTTTCAACATCCTCGGCCCGCTCACCAATCCGGCCGGCGCACCCAATACCCTGATGGGCGTTTTTCATGCCGATCTGGTCGGCATTCAGGTGCATGTGATGCAGCGCCTCGGTGCAAACCATGTGCTGGTAGTGCACGGCAGGGACGGCATGGATGAAATATCCCTGGCGGGCCCGACGCTGGTGGGCGAATTGAAAAATGGCCGGGTCCAGGAGTACGAAATCACGCCGCAGCAATTCGGTTTTTCCATCGCTTCGACGGAAGCGCTGCGGGTCACCGATTCCGGCGAATCAAAAACCATGCTGCTTGCTGCACTGGATAACAAGCCAGGCCCGGCACGCGATATCGTCATCTTGAATGCTGGCGCAGCGCTGTACGCGGCAAACGCGACGGATTCCATCGCGTCCGGCATCGAAGCCGCACGCGAAACCATCGCCAGCGGCAAGGCTCGCGCCAAGGTGGATGATTTTGTCCGCAGCACCCGCAGCGTCTGAACATGGCGGACATCCTTGACACCATCAACGCCACCAAACGCGTGGAAGTCACGGCGGCGAGGCATGACAAGCCACTTGCCAACCTGAAGCAGGAAGCCGAGGCGCAAGCACCAACGCGCGATTTCGTTGCGGCGCTGCATCGAAAAATTGCTGCTGGCAACCCGGCCGTCATCGCCGAAATAAAAAAGGCCAGCCCGTCAAAGGGCGTGCTGCGCGAAAACTTCAACCCCGACGCGATTGCGCGCAGCTACGAGCGCGGCGGAGCTGCATGTCTTTCAGTACTGACTGATCGCAATTATTTTCAGGGGTCGCCCGACTATCTGCGCGCGGCGCGCGCGGCGTGCAATCTGCCGGTGCTGCGCAAGGATTTCCTGATTGACCCGTACCAGGTCTACGAGGCGCGTGCGATGGGGGCCGATTGCATCCTGCTCATCGTCTCGTCATTGACGCTGGAACAGATGCAGGAGATGGAGTCCATCGCCCACCAGCTTGGCATGGCCGTGCTGGTCGAGTCCCACAATGGCGAGGAGCTGGAGCAGGCGCTGCAACTCCGGACACCGCTGATCGGCATCAACAATCGCAACCTGCGCACCTTCGAGGTGTCGCTTGATGTCACTTTGAACCAACTCGAGCGCATTCCCCGGGATCGAATCGTGATTACCGAATCGGGCATCCTCGGACCAGTCGACGTCGCGCGCATGCGCAGCCACAACGTCAATGCCTTCCTCGTCGGCGAAGCCTTCATGCGTGCCGACGACCCTGGTACCGAACTGGCACGGCTGTTTGCCTGAACGTGGCACCCCCCGCAGTCAGTTGGCAGTGGTGTCGTATCAGTGAGCTGACAAGCACGCAACAATACGCAATCTACGCAGCACGAGAATCCGTTTTTGTGGTTGAACAAATTTGCGTCTATCAGGAACTGGACGGGCTTGATCTCGATGCCTATCACCTTGTTGGCTGGCACGAGGACAAGGTGGCGGCTTATCTGCGATTGATCGCGCCAAACCTCAAGTTCGATGAACCTTCCATCGGCCGTGTGCTGACCACGCAGGCATATCGCAAATCAGGGCTTGGACGACAGATGATGGCCATCGCGCTTGGCCACGCTGAGCAACTCTATCCGCAGCAGAACATCAGGATCAGCGCTCAGGTCTACCTCGATGCCTTCTATCGCAGCTTCGGTTTCGTGCCGTGCTCGGAGCCGTATCTGGAGGATGGGATACCCCATGTCGAAATGCTGAGGTCAAGGCTCGGTTCCGCTTCGACCTAGGCGGGATTTTGTCGGCCCAGTACATGGGGCGCAATCATTTTCCTCAGACTGACGATGTCCGGCATGTTCTCGGCGTTGACAACGACCAGGGGAATATCCGTTGCCTCAAAACTGATTGTCTGTTTTTCGCTACGTCGCCGCGACGATCCACTCAATTGGACCGCGGCAACAATGCTGCTGTCTGCTGCTCGGCAAATGAGAAAATCAATGTCGCTGCTGCCGCCTGTCTCGTGCTCATTCACGCCTTGATGTTGTGAAAATCTGATATGGGGGAACACCAGCAATGCTGGCATGGCCTCCACCAGAATTGCATGGAGCCGCAGTTCAACATTCGACAACAAACGTGGTGGCTGCTTTTTTGCGGTATCCGACTTTGCCGCATTCGTTACCAGTGCCGGCAAAACATCATCGCCACGCTGCCTGATCCTCGCTTCCGCGTGGGCACTCGCCAGCAAGTCAGCGATCTGCTTTTCTCGATCGGCGGCTGACTTTCGCCCGCGCTTTGACCTTTTGGCGAAATAGCCGGCGACGACGAAAATTGCCGCCATCGATATTAGCGTCAGAACGATCGTCATGGATTGGCGTGCCTCCACCCTTTCAATATAGAGATCGGTTTGCCATCTCTCTGGGCCAAAGATCCGATCTGCCCGCGACGGATTGTCGTTTGACCGGGAAGACAAGCATCATGCCGCACAATGACAGAGGCGTCTATTGCTGCCCGTAAGTTGAAATTTTTTGCAGAATGCGTTGCATTTCTTCACCGGAAAGCAGCTCTGGCTCGCCGATCTGCAGCACGCGCCAGTATTGTTCGCACAGGGTTTCGAGCTCGATGGCAAGCTTGAGGGCATGTTCCAGGTTTTCGCCATATACGACCATGCCGTGATGTGACATCAGGCAGGCGCACCTGTCTGCAAGGGCATCGATGATGGCATCCGAGAGTTCCTGTGTGCCAAAGGTCGCATATCTTGCACACCTGACCGTACTACCGCCAAAGCGCGCAATCATGTAGTGAAAGGGCGGAATCTCGGAGTCCATGCAGGCCAGGCTGGTTGCAAATGAAGAATGCGTATGAATCACTGCACCAGCTTTGGCAAAATGCTGGTAAATGTCGCGATGAAATGGCCACTCGGACGACGGCTTGCGATCGCCTCTGACAGTACCGTCCATGTCGACAAAAACCATGTCGGCGTCCGTACACTCCTCGTAGTCCATGCCGGTTGGCGAAACGATGAACCCGCTGCCATATCGGACGCTGACATTGCCGGCCGAGCCGCGGTTGAGGCCATTGCTCATCAGCGCACGCGCGGTGGCGAGGACTTGCTTGTTCAATTCCCGCTGATTCATGGACGCAGCTCCGACGGCAGGTGGACACCCCGCTCGGTGATGATGCCGGAAATCAGCGAGGCGGGCGTGACGTCGAAAGCGGGATTCGCTACCTGCTTAGCGCTCGTCCCCAGTTCACTGGCAGCACGTTCTTCTATCGGGATCGCGCTACCGTCGGGGCAGTAAAAGTCGATCGTGGATATCGGCGCTGCAACATAGAAGGGGACCCCGTGCGCCTTTGCAGCCAAGGCCTTGAGATAGGTGCCGATCTTGTTGGCCGTGTCGCCGTTGGCGGCGATGCGATCCGCACCGACGATGACAATGTCCACCTTGCCCTGCATCAGCAGGAGTCCGGCGGCGTTGTCGGCGATCAGTGTGTGATTGATTCCGGATTGCTCCAGCTCCCATGCCGTGAGCAAGCCCTGGTTTCGCGGTCGCGTTTCGCTGACCCAGACGTGGATATCCAGTTTCGCTGCATGCGCGGCATATACCGGCGACAAGGCGGTACCGTGAGCGACGGTTGCCAACCAGCCGGCATTGCAATGGGTCATGACGGACAGGGGCCTGTCCTCCGCAGTCATGGTTTGCAGCAAGGCCAACCCGTAACGTCCAATGTCAGCATTGGCCATGGCATCTTCGGCAGCAATGGCCCGTGCTTCATGCCAGGCCATTTCCGCACGTTGATGCGGCGATACCGCCTCAAGCCTCTTGCTCATCCTCGACAATGCCCAGCGAAGATTGACGGCGGTGGGACGTGTGGAGACGAGGGTTTCAACGACCTGCTGCAGTCGTACATCGTCCGCGCCGTCGGCCAATCCAATCGCAACCCCGTAGGCTGCGGTCGCACCAATCAGTGGTGCGCCGCGCACCTGCATCGAGGCGATGGCATGTGCAACCTGATCAAGCGTATTGAGTCGCAGAAAAACAGCTTCCCCGGGAAGCCGGGTCTGATCGAGGATGACGATGACGCCATCTTCTTCGGCAATTGTCCGATACGGGTGTATCAGCTTAGCTTCCCGTGGCAATGCTTGTATTTCTTGCCGCTGCCGCATGGGCAGGGGTCGTTGCGGCCGACCTTGTCCAGCACATTCTGTACCGGACGCATGGGACGCACTTCGGGTTCGGGCTCCGGCTCGTCAATGTCGGCATGCCGATACTGCACGTTCTCAAGCTGCGGTGGCTGCTCAACCTCCTCGATCTGCTCCTGCGAACGAATCTCGACCGTCATCAGCAACTTGACCACATCAGCACGGACGAAATTGAGCAAGGACTCGAACAGTTCGAATGCCTCGCGCTTGTACTCCTGCTTCGGATTCTTCTGCGCATAGCCACGCAAATGGATGCCCTGACGCAAATGATCAAGCGCGGATAGATGCTCGCGCCAATGGCTGTCCAGATTTTGCAGCATGACGTTGCGTTCGAAACCGTGCCATGCATCAAGTTCCACATCCTTGATTCGCTCGGCGTAAGCGGCATCGGCCGCTTCAAGCACCCGCTGCAGCAAATCGTTGTCATCCATGTCGGGACTGGTCTTGAGCCATTCGCCGATCGGCAACCTGAGTCGAACTTCAGCCGCCAGGACAGACTCAAGTCCGTGGATGTCCCACTGCTCTTCCACGCTTTCAAGCGGCACATGAAGCCGGAATGTGTCGTGAATGTACCCTTGGCGCATCGACGAAATCGTCTCGGAAATATCGCTGCTTCCGAGCAGTTCGTTGCGCTGCTGATAGATGACCTTGCGTTGATCGTTGGCAACATCATCGTATTCAAGCAGTTGCTTGCGAATATCAAAGTTGCGCTGTTCGACCTTGCGCTGGGCAGATTCCAGCGAGCGCGAAACCAGAGGATGCTCAATGGCTTCGCCTTCGGGCATCTTGAGGCGAACCATGATGGTGTTGAGGCGGTCACCGGCAAATATCTTCAGTAACGGATCGTCAAGCGCCAGATAGAACCGCGACGAGCCCGGATCACCCTGCCGACCAGCGCGGCCGCGCAGCTGGTTGTCAATGCGGCGCGATTCATGGCGCTCGGAGCCGATGATATGCAGACCACCGGCAGCGACCACTTCGTCGTGCAGCTTCTGCCATTCAGCCTTCATGTCGGCGGTGCGCTTCGCCTTTTCGTCCTGGCTCAACGCCTCGTCTGTCCGAATCGCATCAAGCCGTTTTTCGATACTGCCACCCAGCACAATGTCGGTGCCACGGCCGGCCATGTTGGTCGCAATGGTGATTTGTGCGGGCAAGCCGGCATCAATGACGATCTCGGCTTCGCGCGCGTGCTGCTTGGCATTGAGGACGTTGTGCTTCAGCTTTTCCTTCTCCAGCAAGGAGGACAGCAATTCGGAGTTTTCAATCGACGTGGTGCCGATCAGCACCGGCTGCTTGCGTTCGTGGCAAACGCGAATATCGGCGATGATCGCCTTGTACTTCTCGTCCGATGTACGATAAATCTGGTCGTTCTCGTCCTTGCGCTGCATTGGCCGATTGGTCGGAATGACCACCGTTTCCAATCCGTAAATCTGATGGAATTCGAAGGCTTCGGTATCAGCCGTACCGGTCATGCCGGACAGCTTGCCGTACATGCGTAAATAGTTCTGGAACGTGATGGATGCAAGCGTCTGGTTCTCTGCCTGGATCGCAACTCCTTCCTTTGCCTCCACTGCCTGATGCAAACCATCTGACCAGCGGCGCCCGGACATCAATCGACCAGTGAACTCGTCGACAATGATCACCTCGCCGTTTTGCACCACATATTGCTGATCGCGCAGGAACAGGTTGTGGGCACGAAGCGCGGCATAAAGGTGATGCATCAACAGGATGTTGGCAGGTTCGTACAGGCTGCCTCCTTCCGGCAACATGCCCATTTGCGCGAGAATTCGCTCCGCGTTTTCGTGGCCCTGCTCGGTGAGCAAGACTTGATGTGACTTGAGGTCAACCGTGTAGTCGCCGCTGTCCTGCTCCCCTTCATTTTTCGCCGCCTCGCCCTTGGCAAGCAGGGGTGCCACGGCATTCATCTTGACGTACAAGTCGGTGTGATCTTCGGCATGACCCGAGATGATCAAAGGTGTCCGGGCCTCGTCAATCAGGATCGAGTCGACCTCGTCCACAATGGCAAAATTCAATCCACGCTGAACTCTCTCACCGGCGCTGTAGACCATGTTGTCGCGCAGATAGTCGAAACCAAACTCATTGTTGGTACCGTAGGTAATGTCGGAGGCGTAGGCAAGCTGTTTGGCGTCATGGGCCATGTGCGACAGATTGCAGCCCACTGAGAGCCCCAGAAACGAGTGCAATCGCCCCATCCACTCGGCATCACGACTGGCGAGATAGTCATTCACCGTGACGACATGGACGCCCTTGCCCGAAAGGGCATTGAGGTAGGAAGGCAGCGTTGCCACCAGCGTCTTGCCCTCACCAGTTCGCATTTCGGCGATCTTGCCAAAATGCAGCACCATGCCGCCGACGAGTTGCATGTCGAAATGACGCATGCCCAGCGCGCGCTTGCTGGCCTCGCGCACGACCGCAAAAGCCTCAGGCAAAAGGTCATCAAGGGATTCGCCACCGGCAACCCGCTGCTTGAACTCAGCCGTTTTGCCTTTCAGTTGCTCGTCAGACAGGCCCTGGAGGCCGCCTTCAAGGGCATTTATTTTGGCGACCGTGCCACGATACTGACGCAACAGCCGCTCATTGCGGCTGCCGAAAATCTTTTTGAGAATGCCGGGAATCATGAAGGAAAGGCGCTAGCCGTAAGCCATTTGGCGAAAACGCGATTTTAGCATGCGGCCCATGCCGGCCTTATTTGGCTGGCTGCCGGCGAATACTATTTCTGAGCCAGACGGGCCGAATTGTCGCGCGCTTGCTCAAGGAAGCGATTGGGGTTTTGTGCCACGCCCCGGAAACGAACCTCGAAGTGCAAATGCGGACCGGTGGAACGACCGGTATTGCCTACTTCGGCGATCAGTTGGCCGCGCTTTACAATGGCGCCCGGCTTCACGAGTATTCGTGACGTATGCGCATAACGTGTGGTCATGTCGTTACCGTGATCGATTTCGATCACGTTGCCATAGTCCGGATGAAATGCCGCCGAGACCACGATTCCTGCTGCGGCAGACACGATTTTGGTGCCGACTTCACTAGGGAAGTCCACACCTTCGTGCATTGCCCGCGCTCCCGTAAAGGGATCTATGCGCCAGCCGAATGTGGACGCATTCCAAGGTGAATTGACGGGAAGTGTCGTCGGCAACATGCTTTTCTTGACGCGTTCTTCAAACAGGCGGGAATCAAGCAAGGCA
>CANJXH010000018.1 GCA_947478755.1 Betaproteobacteria bacterium
ACCATTCAGGTAGCCGTCGGCCTGGCCAGGATTCGCGATCTCGAAACCGGCCAGCATCTTGACCGCCTGGCACATTTCTCCAAGATCATCGCCCGGACGTTCGCCGAGTCACATGGATTGAGTGACGAGTACATTGAGTACATTGAATTGTTTACGCCGTTGCACGATGTTGGGAAGGTCGGCATACCCGACCGGATATTGCTCAAACCGGGAAAACTCGACGAGGAGGAATGGTCCGTCATGAAGCGTCATGTCGACATCGGCGAGCAGATCATGAGCAAGATTTCGGCTGAAATGGATATCGACAGCAGCCTGCAATCACAGATCATGTACAACATCGTGGCAACCCATCACGAGCGCGGCGACGGCTCGGGCTACCCGCGCGGTCTGACCATGGATCAAATCCCCATTGAAGGCCGGATTGTTGCAGTCGCAGATGTTTACGACGCGCTGTCGAACATCCGCCCCTACAAACGAGCCTGGACTGAAGCGGAAATCGTCACTGAAATGCAGCGCGAGGTTTCCCTTGGGCGCCTGGATGGGGAATGCGTCAGTGCCTTGCTGGACGCGCGGGAAGCACGTCTTGACATACTGCGCCGCTTTGCCGAACCGTCACAGGGCAGCGTCAACGCTTCCTAGAGTCCCGGATTCACCGACCGCTTGTCAAAGCGCCCAGCAGGTCGGTACTTCGGCCACAGCTTCAGCAGCGGCGCGAGGTGCTTGGGATGCGTGCCGTGGAACAGCACGCCATCGGCGCCGGCGTCAAAACGATCCAGTACGCAGCGTATGCAATGCTCTGCCGTGCCGACTGCATTGCCGTCGTGTATCCATTCCTTCGGTAGAGATCGAACATGCGGCGGATGTCGTCGATGTTGCGCGAGGTGTTTTCGTCGCCCAGCGTGCCCTGCTTTTTTTCGCCGTCAATGCGCGCCAGCGCTGCCCGCAGGTCAGTTGCCACCTGCCTGTCCCAGCCGTTGAACTCGCAGATCACATCCATCATCCACGGGAACAACAGATAGGTATTCATGCGCCGCACGATGTCCTTGAGCATGGTCGCCTCGTCGACTTCGCAGGCGGTGATCAGAACGGTCCACACCTTGACGCTGTTCGGGTCGCGGCCGGCATCCTTTGCCCCCTGACGCACCATTTTCGTCGAGCGCTCCACTGCCTTGGCGCTCCACAGCGAGTTGTAGACCACGCCGTCGCAAAAGCGGCCAGCCCAGTACGAGGTCTTGTCGCCCATGACGGCCATGATCACGGGCGGAAGCGGATCGAGTTCCATGCCGAGCGTAACGCCGCGCAGCTTGCCTGCCGGGCCGCTGTAGTTGACGCTCTCGCCGCGCCAGAGCTGTCGCAGAATGCCGATGTAGTCTTCCATCAGGTTGAAGTTGAGTCGCGACGTGCCGGTGATGTCGGCCAGCGCATCGACGCCACGACCGACGCCGAGTGAAAAACGGTTGTCGGTGAGTTTCATCATCGTCGAGGCATACGACGCAGTGACCAGTGGATTGCGCAACGGCATGTTGGTCATCAGTCCGCTGGCGATACCCATGCGCGGGGTATGCGCCACGGCGAGGCCGGAGAGCACTTCGACATTCTTGGTGTTGTGCCGCTCCGATATCCACACTGAACCGAGACCCATCTCGTCGCCGGTGCGGACTTCCTCGACCATGTCCTTTGGCGTGAACACATGACCGGGAAGCGTGTAGTAGCCGAATTCGGGATATTGTGGATTCATCGTTTCCTCCTCAGGAAGTTTCGTGCAGGGCGCGACGCAGGTGCTGCGAGATACGGTGGACAAAGCGCGGCACGTAATAGGTGCCGACTTCGCCGAGACGGATGTCCTCGGTGGCGCCTGATTCGTAAAGCTCGCGAACGTGCCGCAGTTGAATGTTGATGCGCAGGATTTCCCATATGCCGAAGAAATGGACCTGGCGCGCTGTCACCGGCTGCCCCCCAGCCTCGCGATAGCGGGCGACAAAATCCTGCCAAGGCACCATGCGTTCGATCATCGGTCGCGCATAGCCCAGATCGCCTGCAGGATGGTCGATATGTGCGGTCTCCCAATCCAGCAGCGCAACGAAGCGTTTGCCATCGACCAGCATGTTGTGGAAACCCATATCGCCATGCACCAGCGTCAGCGGCCCGTCGGCGCAATCAAGGTTGTTTTCCATCCAGCGGAAGGCGGCTGTCATGGTCAGCGATGGCGTGCGCACAAAACGATGCCAGGCCTCGCGCATTTTTTCCAGCGACTCGCGACGACACTCGGGCGAGTCATTCTGTGTGAGCTCGCCCTCAGCGTCGCCGAATACCGCCGCAAATTTTTGCACCGGGATCGCGTGCAGGCGCGCCATCTGTTCGGCAAGACCGAAGGCCGCTTCGCCGTTTTCCGGAACGAAGAAATGCGATGCCGTACTTTTACCGCTCAGACGTTCCGAGGCAGAAAAGGGCCGGCCCAGCGCTGCTGCCGACGGCTCCAGGAACAGCGGACGCGGAATGGCGACGCCGGCGTCATAGACGATTTGCAACAGCGGGAACTCCTGCACTACCGACCCGCTCATTGTCTCGGCAATCTGGTCACGGCGGATCACGAGGTCGGCTGGCAGATCCGCCGCGCCTTCCAGCGATACCAGTGCCGTCTGCTTGGAGGTGCCGCCCATCAACTGGTTGAAGGCGGTCATTCGCACATGGTTACCGCAGCGCGCCTTGAAATAGGCTTCGACCGCTTGCGGATCAAGCACATGTCCGCTGTCCTCATGAACCGGCTGCGGGACTTCCAGTTTTTCGTGCAGGGCCTCGGCGGCATCCTGGAGGCCGCCCTCCCAATCGACGAGGCGCGTAATGGCGACGTGGTCTTGCGCCGTCGCGCCAGCGATCCAGGCGGTTGCAGCGTCCATCAGCGCAGCATTGCCGACGTCGATGGCCGAGTTTTCGGCCGGGACTTCATATTCGGCCAGCCTGCGCGGTACGGCACCAACCAAGGCCTGCCGCAACGGCGGCGGCAGGTCGTCCAGCGGCAATGCGGGCGAGTCGGCAGCGGCAGGCCGGGGCTGCGCAAGGCGCTGCAGCATGCGAACGCAACTCATCACCGCAAGGCGGCCGGCGCCGGGGGAAAGCTGTGGCGCCACGACATCACGCAAGGTGCGCGCGATGGCCAGCAGCTGTACTTGGCTGGAACTCATGGGCTTCTCCACATCTGGCCTCAACGCAAATCCACGCCAGCAAGAACACCTAGCCTCATCGCGCCGACGTCGGGCACACGATCAGGCGATGTCAATCGATGCCCAGCAATTCGACTTCGAACACCAGGGTTGCGTTGGGCGGAATCACGCCGCCGGCACCGCGTGTTCCATAGCCCAGCGCAGCGGGAATGGTCAGCTTGCGCGTGCCGCCAATCTTCATGCCCTGCACGCCCTCGTCCCACCCGGCAATGACCTGGCGCATGCCGAGGCCGAACTGGAACGGATCGTTGCGATCCTTGCTTGAATCGAATTTCTTGCCGTTGTCGAGCAGCCAGCCGGTGTAGTGCACCGTCACTTGCTGCCCCGCGGCTGCGGTATCGCCTTCGCCGACCACGATTTCTTCAATGATCAGGCCGCTGTCCGTTGTCATCTTGCTGGTTGATTCCACTTTTCCGTTCCTTGTGAATTGAATTGAAAGGCTACTGCCTGCGCATTGTCACCGATAGCGACACAAGTTGAATCTCCACTACCTCGCACTATTTGTCCGGCAGTGCGTAGTGATGTGCAGCAGCCCGGGCGCGCTCGGCATATTGCTCGCGGCGCTCAGCCGGGCTGACCCGGGTAGCCGTCGGTGGCAGCAGTCGCGGCAGATCGGCAAACTTGACGACTTCCATCGACTGCACTGCCGCCTCCGCCTGCGCGTTGGGCACGGTGATCGGAATGCCGATCCAGCGCAGGTTGAGATAGCCTTCACTGAGCCCGCCTGTATCCAGCCAGTTTTTTACGCCAGGATCATCTTCGGACACCACATAGGTGATCGTGCCGTCGGGGTTGGCTTCGGCCTGCGCGTTGTTGAGGCTGGAATTGGAATGGAAGGGGTCGATCGATACCTGCCAGGGATCGGTCAGCAGCGTCCCGAGGTAGGTGGCGCCGACCGGATCGACGCGGAACAGCAGGGCCTCGTCATGCGCGAGCTTGAAATAGCCCTGCGCGTTGAAACCCCAGCGCTTCGACATGTCGTCCGACGAGCCCGTCGTGCGTATCCATGGCTTTTCGACGATGTTGGGCCGGTCATTCGCCATCTTGACGCCATACCAGGCATCCAGTGCCATGGCACCCTTGACCACCTTGACCGCACGGTTCGCCAGCTCGTCCATGGTCGATGCCTTGGCAGTCGCGGGGCCGCCGGTGCGCTTGACGGTGATCTCATACGGATTCTGCTTCGCCCAGTCGGTGAGCGTTTCGCGGATGAACACCACGCGCGCATCGGAATTGCTCTGCATGTGGTTGGGGCGGCCATTGGCCGGCGTGTTGTCCACTGTGAGCTTGAACGAACCGTCCGCATCCTTCTTGATATCCTGGCTGCGGATGCCGTCAATGGGCTGATCCCAGAAGTGCCCGTTCTTGCCGACGGCATTCTTGCTGCCTTCGCTAAGGTAGGCATCCCAGATGAAGAAGGTTGTCGTTGCCGGTCCCGGCGAGCGGTTGCGCACGCCTATCTCGTAGCTGCTCGCGCCCTCGACGGGAATGTAGATGTACAGGTTGTCCGGATTGTCGATATTGACGCGATTGCCACGTTTCCTGTAGCTGTACCACTCGATCGCCGGCGCAATCGACCACGACACCTTGGGCCGATGCGGATCGCTGTTGGCCGCCGCCGTGGCACCGACGAACATGATTTCATTTACGGCCATCTGCAGGCGCCGACGACCGGTTTCCGTGTCGGCATAAGGATGCGCGCTCCAGGCCTTGAACACTTCCTCGCGTTGCGCCTTCATCTGCGGCATGGAGAGCAGCTGCTCGGCCAGCGCCTCGACCTTGCGCTGGTCATCGGTAATGGTCCAGCTGGTATCCGCAGCAAGCGCTGCGACGGAAGCCGCGCCAAGAGCAAACGAAACGAAAAATTTTGCGACATTCATCTTGATCCCCCTGCTCCCGCCTATTCGACCGGAACGCCGAAGTAGTCAACGTAACGCTGGTGGGCATGCCTTGCCTTGGCGATGGCTTCATCCGACATGTCCACCTTGTGCGGCGGTCGCGCTTCGCGCGGATGATCCTTCAGGTACTGGCGTGTACCCAGCTTCCCCGCCTCGCTGAACTCGATGCCGAAGTGCGCGTACATCGACGCCAGTGCGCCCATGGTGTCTCCCACCAGGTCCCGGTACATCATGTTGTAGATCTGATTTTTCGGCACGATGCCCGCTTCCAGCACGTCGATCACCGCCGCCAGCCGCTGTGCCGACATTTCGGGATCGGTCTGGTATTCGTCGTGCGAACCGCCCTTGAAGGGATGATCGCAACGACCCCAGTGCACCGTACCGATCAGATTGACGGCGGAGGCCAGCGCGCGCACCGGATCGCGGTGCGGCCAGACAAAGCAGGCATCCGGATATACCTGCATCAGCTGCGGCAGCTTGTCCATGTGGAAGCAATCCTTGGAAACCCAGTTCTTGCGCGGGTTTTTCCATTGCAGCAGTTTCAGGACGCGTTCGTGGTAACGAATGCCGAGCATCGGGTCGACGGTGACAATGTAGGCATCGTAACTCGGCACCTGCCCCAGTTGCCCAAACCACGACGGCCCCATGAAATTCAGCGCGAATATCTGCGCATCTTCCAGCGGCAGATCACCGGCAAATTCATGCATCGCCTCCATCTGCGGCACCACGCGGGTCCATTGTTTGATCAATTTGTCCGCTCGCGCAATGCGCGGGTCAGTGCGGTAGGTGGCCTTTTCCGGCGGCGGGCAGGGAAACATCATCTCCCACTGCAAGGGCGCGCCGTTGTCCGGATTGGCGGCCAGCAGGTTGATCAGGAAGGAGGTTCCCGACCTTCCCTGGCCAAGCACGAAGATTGGCTGCGTCACCTTCTGGTCGTCGATTTCCGGATGGCGCTTGTAGGTGTCCTCGATCAACAGTCGCGCCTCAAGCAGTTGCAGCATCTCGGAGCGTGTCCGGATACGACCCATCAGATTCAGCTCGGCATCTTCCTCGAAGGACTTGCACAGTATCTCGAACGGCTCGCGCCAGTCGTCGGCGCCGAAATCGGACAGGCCTGTGGTGCGGCGTGCCGATTCGAGCAGTGTCACCGAATCAAGCGGCACGACGCCCGCCGCATTCATGCAATAGCCTTCTTCGTTGATCCGTTGCACCCAGTCCGGGCGCGGCGGTGGCTGCCATTTGTTTCTCTGGTCTTCGCCTTGCGTTTTCATTTGCTTTCTCCTCCTGACTGGCGAACCTCGACGGGCTTTATTGGCGTTGCTTCTAGCTGAGATGCCTGCTCCTGTAACTTTCGAGTCTGTCGGCGAGCATCGCCTTGCGCTCGGTGGTGCTGACGCGTCGGGTTTCCTTCGGCAACATGCTATCCAGATCCTTCAGCTTCACCAGCTCGCCCTTGATCGTCGGCGGTGTGGCGCCTGCAGATGGTTGCGGCAAAGCCTGCCAGCGATGCAGGAAGGTGACTTCGTTGAAGCCGCTGGGATCAAGCCAGTTGGCGATGCCGGGGTCGTTCTTGCAAATGACAAAGGTCGTCGAGCCGTCGTTGTTGGAAACCGACAAGGCGTCATTGACGCTGCCGCTGCGAGTCTGGCAATCGAGCGTCATCATCCAGATCGGGTCACCCAGGGCCAGGCCACGATACTTGCCACCTCCGGACGTCGTGGTGATCACATAGGCTTCATCATCGGCAAACCTGACACGGCCGAGTGCCATCATCTGTGTCGTCAGCCCGCCAATTGCGGCGGTACCGAAGGGCGGGGTGATGAAATTGGGCGGCAGATTTTGCAGCGTACTCATGAAAAACTGGCCTGGCGGAATTTCCGTGATCATCCACAACGCGGTTCGGGCGGCAATCTGCTCCGGCGTCATGCGTGGCGCGGTCGGAGGATCGAGTCGCTTCAGGCGCAACGCCATCGATTTCTGCCGCCAGTCGGAACGACACTCCCGAATGAAAATGAACTTTGCGTCGAGCGTGGTCTGCAAATGATTGGGGCGCCCATTCGCGGGTTCCGGGCTGATGGTGACCACAAATGTGCCATCGGCATTGAGCTTGAGGTCATGGGTTTCGATCAGCGACAGGATCGATACCAGCGAAGGGTCACCGGCAACCACCATCGGATAGTCCGCAGGCGCCGGATCGAAGCGTTGTCCGTGCAATTCGAAATGCGCGTAGCCATCCACCGGCATGAGGATGTAGTTGTTGTCGGGATTGTCGGCGCCACCGGCGCGCGAGCCCGGCACCTTGTGGCCCATCCACTCGTGTGCTGCTGAAAACAGCTGCCCCATCACTTTGGGATAGTTGGCATCCGATGCTGCGGCACGCAGGACAAAATTGAAGCACCACTCTTCCATGAACGCATCAAAGCGCCCCCAGTCCCCCTCAGCAGCGAATTTGGCCATGTACATCTTGAAGCGCGCGGTGGCCATCTGTCGTGCCTTCAGCACGGCGGGCATGTCGTAGACCTTGAGCGCCATCGATTCGATGTCGCGTTGGTCGGCGGTCGCGGCCGGGTTGGCCGCGCAAAGAAAATGGCTGTCGGGTTTCAGTACGGCGTTCATGTTTTCTCCTCTGCCCGATCGATGCAGGCTTTTTTAGTGGGTCAGTCAATTGCAATCATAGCAGCCATCGACCGACACCTGAGAAGCAAGCGGGCCGGCCGCCCTGACCAGCCTCAATAGGTCGCGAACGCCTTGTCGAGATCCATTTCCAGGTCTTGCATGACGCGCATCGCGACCGCACGGCCGCCCCCCGTAACCCCGCCACCCGGATGCATGAAGGGTCCGCACAGATAAAGTCGCTCAATGCCTGGTACACGGTACTGCGCGAATTCGCTGGTCGGACGCCCGCCGAGGAACTGGTCGGCGAAGGTACCGAGGCCCATCACATCGCCATTGCGGAACGATGGCGAGCAGATTTCCATCTCGTAGGGGCTTTCGTGATGTACCCCCAGCACATTGCCTTCGAGGTTGTCGATGTAGGCATTGGCCCCCTTCAGCAGCCACTCGCCAAATGGCTCGGCGAGCTCGCTCCAGTCTTCCGATCTCCTGCCACGCGGGATCATCGGCACCATGTGGTACAGGTAGAGCGTGGCTTTGCCGGCGGGGGCGCGGCTCGGATCATGGATGCTGGCACAGATGAAATTGGCAAAGTAGTCGCTTGGCATGTCGCCGGCGGTGACTTCGGCAAACATCTTGCGCACCTTCGATACGTCGGTATGGCAGCACTGGTTGATCTGCATGCGCGAATACTCGACCGGATAGCGCGGCTGCACCGGTTCGTTGAGGGCGTAGCTGCTGAGAAAGACGCCGAAGTCGCTGGGCAGCGCCTTTTGTGCAGCGGCGGTGAGCCCGGGGTCGAAGCCGTCGATGAACTTCTCCAGTCGCCACGGCGCAATACCTGCAATCAGGGCCTGCTTCGCTTCGAACACTTCGCCGCCAGCCGTTTCGGCGGCGGTGATCTTGCCATTGGCAGTACGCAAGCAGGTGACATCCTGTCCGGTGAACACCTTGCCACCGTGGTGTTCGATGCAGGCGACGAGGGCATCTGAAAACTTCTGACTGCCACCCTGCACGAAGCCGCTGGTGAAACGATGCGAAAAACCGAGGATCAACACCAGCGCGAAGGCGGTACCGGGCTTCTCCGGGCTCACCATCATTTCGCCGCACATCTTGTAGAGATGCGTCTGCAGGCGCTGGTCCTGGAAGGTCTCCGAAATCACCTGCCAGGCGCTGGCGCGCATGAAGCCAAGCAGATAGCGGCCTTCGTCACTCTGGTTGAGGATTTCCAGGAAGGTGGCCGGGTTACTGGGCGGGCTGAACATGCCCCACGACAGCAGATCGACATACTTCGCCGCACGTTGGGCGAAGATGCGATAGGCCTTGCTGTCAGCCAGGTTGATCTTTGCGATCTCGCCGCAAGTGCGTTCGAGATCGGTGTAGGTGCGGATGCCGGTGCCATCGTCGAACAGGCTGCCATGATAGGGATCGTCGGTCTCGACGTACTTGAGGCCGAAACGCGAGAGCAGGCCGAGTTCATCGCAACGGATCAGCGGATTGGCCTTGACCAGGAACACATTGGTGGCGTGCAGGTCGTGCTTGAAGCCGGGAAGCGTGGCCTCGCGCGTCACGCAACCGCCGCCCCAGTAGTCCTTGCGTTCAAGTACACAGACACTGTTGCCGGCGGTCGCCAGGTAGGCGGCGGCCGTGAGCGTGTTGGAGCCAGCGCCGACAACGACGAAGTCGTAGGTTTGCGAGCCCATGATTTATTCCTTGCCGCGCCGCGTCATCAAGAGGCAGACGATGTCGAATAGCAGGCGCAGGGACAGCAATGAAAACGCGGCGCGAAGGTTTTCCGGACGGATCACCGCCTTGGTCGGCATGGTGCCCATGATGGTGCCGCGAACGACGAGCTGATCGCCCTCGCGCTCCAGGTGCAGCACTTCCATCAGTTCGTTGCCGTCGGGCGTATGCAATTTCATCGTGAACTCCTTCACTCAACAGGGTTGCAATCTTGGCAAAGCAGCGAACGATATAATGAGCATTCCTCAGTTTCAACTCGTTTTTTAAGTCCGATGCCCGCCGCCAGACCAGAAGCCGAACGCTTTGCCAAACGCAATATCCCGCGCCAGCGCCGCTCACGTTCGACCGTCGAGAACATCAAGCAAGCCACGCTGGAGCTGATCGAGAAGGAAGGATTCGCCAATCTTGGCACCGGCCGCATCGCCGAGCGTGCCGGCATCAGCATCGGCTCGCTTTACCAGTATTTCCCCACCTGCGAGGCCATTCTGCTGGCCCTGCATGAAGATGTGGCGGCCAGCCTGACCGATTCGACCAAACGGCTGCTGCTTGAAGTGTTCGACGCGCCACGCACTGACGGCATCGAGCGCGTCATCCGCTCGCTGCTGACGTTGCACAAGCGCCACGAGCTGGTATTGATCCGCCTGGTCGAGGAAAAACCCGAAATCCGTTTCAGTGCCCACCCGCTATCGTTCGGCAACCTGATACGCGGCTCGATCAAAATCTACCTGCAGCATCAGCGACCGGAACTGGACAACGCGCAGGTCGACCGCATGGCGCACTTCATCGGCCATATCGCGCTGAGCTGCATCCGCTGGTATCTGGTTGACGACAACCTGCGCATCAGCAAGGAGGCCTTCATCGCCGACCTGAGCCGGATCATCACCGACTATGCAGGCAGCCCGCGCGTTGATCAAAAGCCGTCCCGTTGATTGCTCAGGCCATTCGTGTCAGCGCCGCTGGTTGGCGATGACGCGGCGCGCGGCGCGGTTGCCCTGCCCGACTGCCGTTTCCTGACTCGGCAGCGAGAGGTAGTCGCCACCGACCTGGATCGGGTCGGCCGGGGAATGATTGTCATAGAGTTCCTGCACCGCCTTGAAGTGCCCGGGCGGGGCGAGGTGCGAGCCGTAGGGCGCAAAGTGGATGTTGGTCATGTCGAGATGGCCCTTCACTTCGGGGAAGTAACGCTCGATGATCGCCCGCGCGTCCTCAATCACCTTTTCCGGTGCCATGGCCTTGACCTTGGCCACGGCCTCGGGGCAGTAGTAGAGCGTAAACAGGCTGTGTCCCTTGGGTGCCCGATCCGGCGCCTTGTTGTGGTCGAGGAAGATCGCCGGGTTGTTGGGGAACTCCTTCCTCGGCAGTGCGATGGCAGCGGGATTGATCTTGGTCGGCACGGTGTAACCGAGATGCACCACCACGCTTTCGGCAAAAGCCGTCTGCTTCGCGAGCGCAGGTGCCTCGCGCGCGAGTTGCGGACACATCGCCGCAGCGGACGGGAAGGTGGAGGTGATGATGCAGGTATCCACAATGTCGGTCTTGGGCGCGCCACTGGCCGCATCGTTGTAGGTCACCGCGACCTTGCCATCGCGATTCTCGATGTGGGTCGCAGGTGACGAGAGCTTGACGGTGACGTGTTTCGCCAGCTCGCGCGGCAGTGTTTCAAGTCCGCCAACGACATTGACGTAGCGACCGCTGGCCGAAATGATGCCGGTGTAGAGCTCAACCGAGGTGGTGTCACGCACGTCGCCGAAGGTGACGACGCGCATGATCGGATCCATCAGGGTATCGATCAGCGCATCGCCGAAGCACTCGCGTGCCACATCGTCGATGGAACGGTGGTCGTGCTTGACGCTGCAGCCGGGGTCGGCGAGCACGGCGTCCTCCGAATATTTCTGCAGTTTCATGGCACCGAGCACGAAGCGGATCTTCTCGGGCCAGGACATCAACTTCGTGCCGATGAAGCTGCGAATGGGGGTGAGACCGTTCACGTAATGCGCCTTGCCATCGCGCACCACACCGAAGGTGTTGCTCGCCTCGACCAGCTTGTCGCTGAGTCCAACCTCCTTCAGCAACTCGATGTAGTCGACGTAGGCGGTCGAGATCGAGGTCGCGCAGGCGTCGATGACGTAGCCCTGCTTTTCCAGGGTGATGACGCGGCCGCAGATGCGATCGGCCTTTTCCAGCACGGTGACCTGCCAGCCATCCTGCTGGAGTCGATATGCTGCTGTAAGTCCGGCCAGGCCACTGCCGATGACGATTGCTGTTTTCATTGCAACTCCCCCTGTTGTCTGCCTGCACTGGCAGTTAATGGGGCGGAATCATAGGCCACCCGGCCCGGTACTGCTTATCAGCCGATAAACGGGTACCCTTTGGCCCGTTCCGACCCACTTTGGAGAGCGCAATGCAGCAGGGCCGTCTCGATATCGACAAGCTGATTGAGCTCGCGGCGACCGAGTTTGCCGCACATGGCTTCGAAGGCATGTCGATGCGCTCGCTGGCCGACAAATGCGCGATCAGCCAGCCGGCGATCTACTACCACTTCGCATCGAAGGAAGCACTCTATGAGGAGGTGTGCCGGCGCCGCTTCGACGAGGTCGCACGCCTGGTCGACCGACGCGTGGCGGCCGTGACCTCGCCGGCAGACAAGCTGGAAGAATTCTTCAGCGCGCTGTTTGACGAATGGCAGCGTGACAACACCATCCTGCTGCTGACACAGCGTGAGGTGATCAATGCGCTGGTCGAGCCAGAGAAATGCGTCGCCGGCACGCACACCATCCACCTCTTTGGCCAGATCGAAGACATCCTCGCCGACATCCTCGGGCGCGAGGTGGAACAGGAGGTCGCGTTCACCTTCGGCTCCCTGCTCTACGGCTACTGCTCGATGATGAGCCTCGACATCAAGGGCGATGGACGGGCGCCGACACAGCAACCGGCCTTGCGTGAGCGGCGCAAGGCGGCGCTGCTCGATGCCTGCCGCAAGATGCTGCAATCGTTGGGAAGTTAGGCGCCTAGGCGCGACGCCAGGTGGTGCCCTGTGGCGAATCTTCGAGGACGATGCCGGCAGCCTTGAGTTCATCACGGATACGGTCGGCCTCAGCAAAGTTCTTCGCCTTCTTGGCCGCGACACGCGCGGCGATCCGGGTCTCGATGTCGTCTGGCGACATGCCTTCCGTCGCTGACGGGCCGGCCTGAAGAAAGGCAACGGGGTCGCGCTGCAAGAGACCCAGCACGGCGGCCAGACCCTTCAGCTGTGCAGCGAGCTTCGCGTCACCGCGATTGGTTGCAGCGGCCAGATCGAACAGCACGGCCACGGCCTCGGGTGTGCCAAAGTCATCGTCCATCGCGGCCTTGAAACGCAGCGCGTGCACCTCGTTCCAGTCCACCGTCGCCTCACCGTTGAAATCCTTGAGCGCTGTGTAGAGGCGCGTCAATGCACTGCGCGCATCGTCGAGGTGGGCATCGGAATAGTTCAGCGCGCTGCGGTACTGCGCCCGCAGAATGAAAAAGCGCAAGACTTCAGGGTCGTACTTTTTCAGCACCTCGCGGATGGTGAAGAAATTGCCCAGTGACTTGGACATTTTTTCGTCATCGACGCGGACAAATCCATTGTGCATCCAGTAATTGACGAACTCGCCATTGGCGCCCTCGCTTTGCGCGATTTCGTTTTCGTGGTGCGGAAACTGCAGATCCTGCCCACCACCATGAATATCGAAGTGCTTGCCGAGCAGGTGCGAACACATGGCAGAGCATTCGATGTGCCATCCCGGTCGCCCCTCACCCCAGGCCGAGGGCCACTTCACCTCCGCAGGCTCGTTCTCCTTTGCGTGCTTCCACAGCACGAAGTCGAGCGGATCCTGCTTGCCTTCGGTAACGTCGACACGCTCCCCCGCACGCAGGTCGTCAATCGACTTGCCGGAAAGCTTGCCGTAACCGGCGAACTTGCGTACTGAATAGCAGACGTCCTTGTTCGCGGCGCGATAGGCGTAGCCACGCTGTTCGAGTGCACCGATCATGGCCAGCATGCCATCGATGTGCTCGGTCGCCCGCGGCTCCGCATCGGGTCGCAATACGCCGAGGGCATCGGCATCCTCGTGCATGGCGGCGATGAAGCGATCGGTCAGCGTGCGAATGGACTCATTGTTTTCGCCCGCGCGCTTGATGATCTTGTCATCGATGTCGGTAATGTTGCGAACATAGCTAACGTCATAACCCGACTGGCGCAACCAGCGCGTCACCATGTCGAACACCACCATCACGCGCGCATGGCCAAGATGGCAGAAGTCGTAAACGGTCATGCCGCAGACGTACATGCGTACCTTGCCGGGCTCGATGGGAACGAAATCCTGCTTGTCGCGACTGAGGGTGTTGTAGATGCGGATCATGGGAGAAAGTCTTGAAATCGGCTGGGAATCGGCGCTTTGTGCCGGGAATGGCCCTATCTTTTCTTGTTAGAATCACGGGCTGTGTCATCTCCCACGCAAAGCAAGTTTACCATGAGCCCTAGCCGCCTTTCCCTGCGTCACATCCTTGCCGTGACGTTCGTGGCAGCGAGCCTCGCCGCGCCCGCCTATGCCGACAGTCTCCAGGACGCCAGCAAGCTGCTCAAGCAAGGCCAGAACAAGCAGGCACTGGAACAGGTCGACAGCTATCTCGCTGGCCGTCCCAAGGATGCTTCGGGCCGCTTTCTGCGCGGCGTCATCCTGACCGAGATGAATCGCACCAGCGAAGCCATCGGCATTTTCATCAAACTGACCGAGGACTATCCCGACCTGCCTGAACCGTACAACAACCTGGCGGTGATCTACGCGCAGCAGAAACAATACGACAAGGCCAAGTCGGCACTTGAAGCCGCCATCCGCACCCATCCCTCGTACGCCACCGCACACGAAAACCTCGGCGACATCTATGCACGTATGGCCAGCCAGGCCTACGACAAGGCACTGCAGCTCGACTCGTCGAACAAGACCGCGCAAACCAAGCTGTCGATGATCCACGACCTGATGACCGTCTCGTCACGCGGCACCGAGAAACCCGTTTCACCGCCGGTGGTCGTCGCCGTCGCCCCTGTGCCGGCACCTGCACCGATCAGCAAGCCCATTTCGCCGCCACCTGCAGTGGTTGCCATGGCACCGACGCCGACACCTGCGCCGGTCGCGGCAAAGCCGGTCGAACCGATCGTGAAGCCAAAGCCTGAACCAGCCCCGGCGTCCACGGCCAGCAACGATCAGGACGAAGTCGCAAGAACCCTTTCTGCCTGGGCCGACGCGTGGTCGCGCAAAAATGCGTCGGCCTATCTCAGCTACTACGCCAGCGACTTCAAGACCCCCGGCGGCGTCTCGCGTTCGGCCTGGGCGGAAGAGCGCAAGAAGCGCGTCACCAAGCCCGGCGCGATCAACGTCACGATCGAAGGTGCTCGCGTGACCCCGGAGGGTGACAAGGTCGTGGTCAGGTTCAGACAGCATTACAAGTCTGCCTCCTTGTCTTCTTCTGCCAACAAGACGCTGCTGATGATCCGGCAGAACGGGCAGTGGAAAATCCTCCAGGAACGCATCGGCGGCTGATGTCGATACTCCAGCAGCTACGGCCAGTGCGACAACTGCGTCGCCATGCCGCCACCCTTGCCTTCCTGGTCTGTTCGGGCAGCGCGGCGTTGGCGGCACCCGCTCGCGTGTCGGACATCGGCCCCGAGCCACAACTGGCTGGCACCCTGGCCGCCATCAGCCAGGGCGACTTCACCAAGGCCTTGCAACAGGTTGATGCGCTGATTGCCGCCTTCCCCAATTTCCGACTCGCCTACCTGATTCGTGGCGATCTTCTGCTGGCGCAGACCAAGCCGCTGACCTCATTTGGAGAAGGCGGCAAGAATGAATTGGCAAAGGTCGCCGACCTGCATGACGAAGCCGTTGCGCGTTTGCGCGCCTTGCAGGAGAAGCCGCAGGGCACCGCCCTGCAGCGCTACCTGCTGCAGATGGAAAAGGAACAGAAGTTCGCCATCGTGATCGACACCAGGAAATCGCGGCTGTACTTGTACAAGAACGATGCCGGCACTCCACGCTTTGTCGCTGACTATTACGTCACCCAGGGCAAGCTCGGCGCCGCCAAGACTGCCGAGGGCGACAAGCGCACACCGATTGGCGTCTATCACGTCACCTCCAGCCTGTCGCGCAAGACGCTCGGCGACTTCTACGGCAGCGGCGCCTACCCGATCAATTATCCGAACGAGTGGGACCGGCGCATGGGACGCAAGGACCATGGCATCTGGCTGCACGGCACGCCTTCGAATACCTATTCGCGTCCGCCCAAGGCCTCCGACGGTTGTGTCGTGCTCGCCAACCTCGATCTTGATGCCATTGCCGGCGACCTGCAGATCGGCCTCACGCCGGTGATCATCAGCGACAGCATTGAATGGTTGTCGCACGATGACTGGCAGGCCGAACGCAGTGCATTGCTCGCGATGATCGACTCCTGGCGCGAGGATTGGGAAAGCCGCGATATCGGCAAATACGCCAGCCACTATTCGGGCCAGTTTCTCGCCGATGGAATCAACACCCAACAGTGGATCGAGCAAAAGCGCAAGGTCAATGCCAGCAAGAACTGGATCAAGGTGGACGTGCGCAACATCAGCATGTTCCGCAATCCTGGCAAGGAAGAATATGTGGTCGTGACCTTCGAGCAGGACTACAAGAGCAACAACCTGTCGAACGCCACCAAGAAACGCCAGTACTGGGCCAAGGAAGATGGCCACTGGAAAATCATCTACGAAGGAACCTTATGAAATCCATCCGCAAGCTTGCCATGGTTGCTGCGCTGGCGCTCTGCGCCCTGCCGTCACTGGCGGCCGCCCCGGCACCTGCCAAGGCAACCCTGGTTGAAATGAAAACCACCGAAGGCACGATCGTGATCGAGCTGAATGCCGAAAAGGCTCCCGTCACGGTTGCCAATTTCCTCCAGTACGTGAAAGACGGGTTCTACGATGGTCTGATCTTTCACCGCGTGATCAGCAACTTCATGATCCAGGGCGGCGCCAACAAGCCGGACATGACGATGAAGGAGCCGCGCGCATCGATCATCAACGAGGCGAAGAACGGCCTCAAGAATGAAGCCGGCACCATCGCCATGGCACGCACCAGCGACCCCAACTCCGCAGGTTCGCAGTTTTTCATCAACCTCGCGAACAACGCGTCGCTCGACTATCCATCGCCGGATGGCCATGGCTACGCGGTCTTCGGCAAGGTGGTGAGCGGCTTTGACGTAGTGCAGAAAATCGGCAAGGTCAAAACCGGCTATGCCGGCTACACCCCGGACGTACCCAAGGTTCCGGTCATCATCACCTCCGCTGTCGTCTTGCCCGCAACCACCAAATAATCACTTCATCCAGGAACCATCATGATCAAACTCCATACCAACCACGGCGTCATCAGCCTTGAACTCGACGCCGAAAAGGCCCCCGTTACCGCGCAGAATTTCATCGACTATGTCGAGGCCGGCCATTACGACAACACGATCTTCCATCGCGTGATCGATGGCTTCATGATTCAGGGCGGTGGCATGTCGCCCGGCATGAAAGAGAAACCAATGCGCGATCCGATCAACAATGAAGCCGCCAACGGTCTGAAGAACGACCGTGGCACCGTCGCCATGGCGCGCACCAACGACCCGCACTCGGCAACGGCACAGTTCTTCATCAACCTTTCCGACAACGACTTCCTCAACCACAAGGCGCCGTCCGGCAGCGGCTGGGGCTACTGCGTGTTCGGTCGCGTGGTGGAAGGCATGGACGTGGTCGACAAGATTCGCGCCGTGAAGACGGGCAACGCCGGCTTCCATCAGGACGTACCGGTAGACGACGTCATCATCGAACGTGCCGAAATCGCATAACGCCACAAAATGGATTTACTGATCTCCGACCTGCATCTGCACGAATCCAGGCCGGAGACAGCCCAGCTTTTTTTTGACTTCATCGCCAGCCCGGCGCAGCAGGCTTCGCGGCTGTTCATCCTTGGTGACCTGTTCGAGTACTGGGCGGGCGATGATGATCTCGATACGCCCCTGCACCGCAAGGTATGTGCTTCACTCAAGGGGCTAGCCACCGCGGGCAGCCAGATCACGATGATCGTCGGCAACCGTGACTTCCTGATCGGCAGTGATTTTGCTGCCGCCTGTGGCACAACGCTGCTGCCCGATCTGCACGTCACGACTATAGGCGGTATTCCCACCCTGCTGCTGCACGGCGACACCTTGTGCACGGACGACCTCGCCTACCAGCAATTCCGCAGCGAAGTGCGTGACCCCGTGTTCATTCGCGATTTCCTGCATCGCCCGCTGGTGCAGCGCAAGGCCTACATCGAAAACCTGCGCCAACGCAGCGAATCCGAAAAGCAGGTCAAGAGCGCCGTCATCATGGACGTCAATGCCGATGCCGTTGCCGCAACCTTCCGCGCACATGACGCCAACCGGATGATCCACGGCCACACCCATCGGCTTTCCACGCACCGCTACGATATCGACGGCCGGGCTTGCGAGCGCTGGGTGCTGGGCGACTGGGGAAAAACCGGCAACTATCTGCAATGCGGTCCGGCGGGATGGAGATTCCTGTCCTGGGATGGACGGGATTCGAGTGCGATCACGAACTGATCAGTTCGTGTCCGTCAGTTCCTTCGGTAGCTGAAACTTCACCCGTTCCTCGATCCCCGCCAGCGACACCACCTCACCACCGCCAAGCAGGTGCAAGCGTTCCACGACCTGCTGCACCAGCAGCTCGGGCGCCGAGGCCCCGGCAGTGACACCGATGCGAAGCTTGCCGCTGACCCAGTCCGGGTTAATGCCTTCGGCGTCGTCGACCAGATAGCCGGGGATGCCGCGATGCTCCGCCACTTCGCGCAGGCGGTTGGAATTGGAACTGTTGCGCGAACCGATCACGATCAGCACATCGCAGTCCATCGACTTCACCGCATCCTGGCGGTTCTGCGTGGCGTAGCAGATATCGTCGCGCTTGGGCGCATCAATGGCAGGAAACCGCGCCACCAGCGCCTTGACGATCGACGCGGCATCATCGACCGACAGCGTCGTCTGGGTGACATAGGCAAGTTTCTGCGGATTGCTGATCTGCAGTTGATTCACGTCGTCGACATTCTCGACCAGATGCATATGGCCCGCATCCTGGCCGACGATCTGGCCCATCGTGCCTTCCACTTCCGGATGGCCACGATGGCCAATCATCACGATTTCGTAGCCTTGCGCCACCAGCCTCGCGACCTGGTTGTGCACCTTGGTCACCAGCGGACAGGTCGCATCGAGCACCTGCAGATTGCGACCACCGGCAGAATGGCGCACGGCCTGCGATACGCCATGAGCGCTGAACACCAGCACCGCACCCTCGGGAACCTCATCGACTTCCTCGACGAACACCGCGCCCTTGTCACGCAACGACTCCACCACGTAGCGGTTGTGCACCACCTCATGCCGCACATAGACCGGCGCGCCATATTTTTCCAGCGCCCGCTCGACGATCGCGATGGCGCGATCGACCCCGGCGCAGAATCCGCGCGGGTTGGCCAGCATGATCGTCCTGGTGATCGTCATGGCCGTCAAATTACACCAATGATCCTGACCTCGAACTGAATCGACTTCCCGGCGAGCGGATGATTGAAATCGAGCAGTACCGAATCGTCGTCGAGTTCCAGCACCAGCCCGGAGTAGGAGGAGCCGTCAGCCGCCGTCAACGTGACCGGTTCGTACAGCTTTGGCTCGACCTTCGGCGGCAGCGCATCACGCGGCACCCGTCCGACCATCTGCGGGTTATGCACGCCAAACGCCTGCTCCGGCAATAGCGAAAAGGTCTTGTGTGTACCGACTTCGAGGCCGTCAAGACAGGCCTCCAGCGTTGCGGCCAGTTCGCCATTGCCGAGTTGCAAGGTCGCCGGCGTCGCCGCAAAGGTGCTGACCATCTCGATGTTGTCGAGCGAAGCAATGCGGTAATGCAGGGTGACGAGGCTGTCCGAGGTAACGCGCTCAGTCATGGCTAACATCCTTGTGCGTGAGTTGATACAGAAACATCAGAACAACACCCACGGTAATGGCGCTGTCGGCAACGTTGAAGGCCCAGAAATGCCAGCCCGCGTAATGAAAATCGAGAAAGTCGACCACGGCGCCGCGACTGATGCGATCAACCGCGTTGCCGATCGCCCCGCCGAGAATCAGTGCCAGTGCCGTTGGCTGCAGGTTTTCCTGCGCATGCTGCCAGATCAGGCGGGCGATCCAGATCGAGATGCCGACGGCGAGGGCGAGAAAAAACCAGCGCTGCCAGCCGGCCGCACCGGACAGGAAGCTGAAGGCGGCGCCACGGTTGTACACGAACACGATGTTGAAAAAGTCCGTCACCGGAAAACCGTCATTGGGTTCGACCGTCGCCACAATCCATGACTTGCTTGCCTGATCAAGCAGGACCACCACCAATGCCAGCATCAGCCAGACGACAAAGCGCGCTTTCCTGACGGCGCCCTTGCCTGCCCGGGGGTTGATCTCGTCAAGCATGCTGGCGCTGTTCACCGTCACCAAACAGATTGGATGTGCAGCGAGCGCAAAGCTCGGGATGCTCGGCATTGTGGCCAACATCTTCACGCCAGTGCCAGCAGCGCGCGCACTTCACCTGCGCAGTCGGCACGGCAATGATCGCCTCGGCTCCAGCATCCGCCGCCTTGACCAGCGTGGTTCTGGAGCAGATCAGCACAAAGCGCAGATCGTCGTCCAGCGCTGCAAGCGCATCGTAGCGCGCACCGCTGGCACGAATCTCGACCTCCGCCTGCAGCGACGAACCGATCTTGCCTTCAGTGCGCACGTCTTCCAGCACCTTGCTGACTTCGCCGCGAATTTCGCGAATCAGCTTCCAGTTGTGCAGCAACTCCTCTTCGCCGGCCTGTTCCGGCAGCACATGCCATGTGTGCAGCATCACGCTGTCCTCCGGCTGGCCATTCACCGTCGCCCAGATTTCTTCCGCCGTGAAGGAAAGCACCGGCGCCATCAGCCGTGTCAGGCTTTGCACGATGTGCCACAGCACGCTTTGCGCCGCGCGCCGCGCCTTCGAGTCGGTGGCCGAGGTGTAGAGGCGATCCTTGAGGATGTCGAGATAGAAACCGCCGAGTTCCTCGGAACAGAACCCTTGCAGGGCCTGGATCACCTTGTGGAACTCGTAGTGTTCATAGTCTGCGGTCAACTGGATTTGCAGTTGCCGCGTCAGCGCCAGCGCGTAGCGATCGATCTCCAGCCATTCCTCGACCGGCAACATGTGCGTGGCCGGATCGAAGTCGGCCGTATTGGCAAGCAGGAAGCGCAGCGTGTTGCGCAGGCGACGATAGGTCTCGACCACGCGGTCGAGAATTTCCTTCGAGATCGACAGCTCGCTTGAGTAATCGGTCGAGGCCAGCCACAGGCGCAGGATCTCGATGCCGAGGCGGTCACCGACCTCCTGCGGCTCAATGCCGTTGCCGAGCGACTTGCTCATCTTGCGGCCCTGCGCATCAACGGTGAAGCCGTGGGTCAGCAGCGCCTTGTACGGTGCGCGGCCATCAATGGCGCAACCGGTGAGCAACGAGGAATGAAACCAGCCGCGATGCTGGTCCGAACCTTCGAGGTAGAGGTCTGCCGGGTAGGCAAGCTGGTCCTTGTGCGAACCACGCAACACCGACAGATGGGTCACGCCGGAATCGAACCAGACATCCAGCGTGTCGCTGATCTTGTCGTAGTCCTTCGCCTCTTCGCCCAGCAGTTCCTTCGGGTCGAGCGTGAACCAGGCTTCGATGCCGCCCTGTTCGACGCGCTGAGCCACCTGCTCCAGCAGCTCCTGCGTGCGCGGATGCAATTCACCCGTGGCCTTATGCAGGAAAAAGGGAATCGGCACGCCCCAGTTGCGCTGGCGCGAGATGCACCAGTCGGGCCGGTTGGCGATCATCGCGTTCAAACGCGCCTGGCCCCAGGCGGGGAAGAAGGTTGTTTCTTCGATGGCCTTTAATGCAAGCTCGCGTAGACTCCCCCTGGAGGACTCGCTTTGCACAGCTCGTCCGCTCCGATGGCGTAAAGCTTCGCTTTCCGAAACCCCATCTCCGCCCCCCTCTCCCACAAGGTGAGAGGGGTGACCAGTCGCCTCCGCCCCCGGGGCGGGGGTTGGGGGGTGGGTCGTCTCTGATCCATGTGGATTTGAAAGCTTTGCTTTCAAATCCATGCCCACGAACCACTGCGCGGTAGCGCGGTAAATCACCGGCGTCTTGTGGCGCCAGCAATGCATGTAGCTGTGGCTGATGGTCTGGTGCTTCATCAGCGCGCCGACTTCGCGCAGCTTGTCGACAATGTTCGGGTTGGCCTTCCAGATGAACTGGTTGCCGAAGAACTCAAGGTCCGCCACGTAGACACCATGGCCCTGCACCGGGTTGAGGATTTCGTCGAAGCTGCGGCCATTGGCACGCCAGATCAGGAAGTCATCCACGCCATAGGCAGGCGCGCAGTGGACGATGCCGGTACCGGCATCGATGCCGACATACTCGGCGAGATAGACCGGCGACACGCGATCGTAAAAGGGATGGCGGAACTCGATGCCGGCCAGCGCTGCACCCTTGGCCGTTGCGACCACCTCGCCTTCCAGACCGTAGCGCGTGAGGCAGCCTTCGACCAGATCCGCCGCCAGCACCAGCAAGCGGTCGCCGACATCCACCAACGCATAGTCGAACTCGGGGTGAAGGTTCAGCGCCTGATTGGCGGGAATCGTCCATGGCGTCGTGGTCCAGATCACGGCGCTCGCCGGCTTCAACAACCCGACCTGATGGAAAGCTGCCGCCAGTTTCTCCGGTTGCCCGCAGGCGAAGGCCACGTCGATCGCGTCCGACTTTTTGTCTTCGTATTCAACCTCAGCCTCGGCCAGCGCCGAGCCGCAATCGAAACACCAGTTCACCGGCTTCAGGCCCTTGAACACCCAGCCACGCCGATACATCTCGGCCAGCGCACGAATCTCGCCGGCTTCGTTGACAAAGTTCATCGTCAGGTAGGGATTGTCCCAATCGCCAAGCACACCAAGGCGAACGAAACCCTTTTTCTGAATCTCTACCTGCTCCGCGGCGAAGGCGCGGCAAAGTTCGCGCACCTTGTCGGCCGTCAGCTTCTTGCCATGCTTGACCTCGATCTTGTGTTCGATCGGCAGGCCGTGGCAATCCCAGCCCGGCACATAGGGCGCATCAAAACCCGCCAGCGTCTTCGAGCGGACGATGATGTCCTTGAGAATCTTGTTCACCGCATGGCCGAGGTGAATGTCGCCGTTGGCATAGGGCGGGCCATCGTGCAGCACGAAGGTGGGGCGCTTTTGCGCCTTCGACAGTTCACGAATCTTCCTGTACAGCTGCTTCTGCTGCCAGTCCTTCACCCAGCCCGGTTCGCGCTTGGCGAGATCGCCCCGCATCGGAAACGGGGTATCGGGCATGTTCAATGTCTTGCGGTAATCAGCCATGTTCGGTCACACATCAGGTCACGGGGTTGGCAATGAAATATTGCCGGGTATCTTCCACATCCTTCGCGATCTGCTCCTTCAATGCCTCGAGCGAATCGTATTTCTCCTGGTCACGCAGCTTGTGCAGAAAATTCACCGACACATGCTGGCGATAGATCTCGCCCGAAAAATCGAGCAGATGTACTTCCAGCACCGGCTTCAGCTGGTCGCCGATGGTCGGCCGCAGGCCCACGCTGGCAGCGCCGGGCAAAGCCTTTGGGCCCAGCCCTTCCACCGTCACCGCAAACACGCCATCGAGCGGAATGCGCATGCGGCGGAACTGGATGTTTGCCGTCGGAAAACCCAGCTTGCGCCCGATCTTGTCACCATGGATTACCCGACCGGCAACGTTGTAGGTGCGGCCGAGCAAGCGGGCCGCCAGTTCGAGATCACCGCCCGAGAGCGCGTCGCGCACTGCCGAACTTGATGCCCGTTGGCCATCCACCTTGACGGTTTGCAAAGCTTCCACGGTGAAACCCTGCAGTGCGCCCGCTGCCTTCAGCGTCTCGATATTGCCTGCCCGGCCCTTGCCGAAACAGAAGTCATCGCCGACGATCAGGTACTTCACATTCAGCCCTTGCACCAGTACCTTGTCGATGAACTCCTGCGGGGTATGTGCAGCCAGCTCACGGCCGAAGCGCAGCACGACGGTATGTTCAACCCCCGCCGCCTCGATCAGGGACAGCTTCTCGCGCAAACCGGTCAGGCGCGCTGGCGCCTGCTCCGGCGTAAAAAACTCGCGTGGATGCGGCTCGAACGTCAGCACACAAGACTCAAGGTTGCTCGCGCGGGCCACGGCAAGCAGCTTTTCCAGCATGGCATGGTGCCCCAGGTGCAGGCCGTCGAAATTGCCGATGGTCAGTGCCTTGGGATGCTTTGTCTGTGCCGATTGAGCCGATTGGGCGCTAACGCCGCCGAGGGAAACCTGCATTGCGATTTTGAATGATACGGCTTGCCGAAAGGGCGCTGATTATATCAGCCGGGGTATCCTGCCCCGGGCCCCGGAATGCCGGCCGGCTGCGCGGTTTCGAACAGCTGTTAGGCGTTCACGCCGAGCGGCTGTTATGCTTGCAGGGCTGTCAATAAAACAGGCGATCGGCAAGCTCGATCAGCCCGACAAGGGAGGATGCAAGGCTCATGGGATACAACTTTTTTGGTCGTCAGGACATTCCTGTCGAAGCCATCATGCCTGCCGTGGCGCAGCACTACGCAGAACTTGGTGTCGGCACACTGATCGCCCTTGCCATCGTGTGGGGATTGCGCAATCTGCTCGCCAAAGGCGACGCCCGCCTGCTGATCTGCATGATCGCCGGCTTCATTGCCATCCCGATGGAATCGCACGCGATGGGCATGATGAAGTTCGTCTACCCGCCGGTCGGGCAGGACGTGCTGATTACCGCCTTCGGTCGGCCGATACCGCTGTTCATGGGCTTCATGTACAGCGCGTTCTATGGCGTCGCCAATTACATCTACCTGAACAGCGAACTCAGCAGCCGCTGGTCGGCAAAGACCTTCTGGGTCGGCATCGCCTCGCTGGTCGGCGCCGAGGCCCTGCTCGAATTCGTCTGCCTCCACCTCGGCCTGTGGGCCTATTTTGACGACCAGCCCTTCGTCATCCTCGATTTCCCGATCCATGTCGCCATCGTCGTCGCCTGCATGTGCATGGTCTATGGCGCGTTTTCACGGCTGTGGTTCGACCGCGTCAAGGGCGCACAGCAATGGCTTTTGCTGATCATCGGTCCGGCCGTTCTGATCGCCAGCTGCACCGTGTTCTCGTTTCCGCTTGCGCTGGGGCTTGATGCCTCCGGCGGCCTGACGGATGCCCGCATCGGTTCTGCGATTTCCATCGCGCTCGGGCTGTCGCTTGCCTGTGGCCTGGTCCGTGCGCTCAGTTCGACGACGGAATCCACAGACCGCATGGCAGACCCGACCACAGCCGCATAAGCATCACGCCATTCACGACAACCATCGATTTACATCAGGAGGAACAACATGAAACATCAACTGCTGGGACGCCAGGACTATCCCTACGAAGCCGTGATGCCCGCCGTCGCGCAACAAAACACCGAACTGGTGGTCGGCGTGGCGCTGGCCATCGTCTTCATCTGGGCCGCCATCAAACTGATCAAGAAGAACGACCCGCGCCTTCTGATCTGCATGATCACCGGCTTTGTCTGCGTGCTCAACGAATCACACGCGATGGGCATGCTCAAGTTCGTCTACCCGCCCGTCGGGCAGCACGTGCTCTATGTCGGCTTCAGTCGCCCGGTGCCGTGGTTCATGGGCATGGAGTACTGCGCCTTCTTCGGCATCGCCAATGCCATGTACCTCAACAGCGTGCTGGGTCGTGGCTGGTCGGCGAAGGCCTTCTGGGTCGGCACGGCGTCATTGATTGCGGCCGAAGCCCTGCTCGAAGTTGTCAGTATCGACCTCGGGCTGTGGGCCTACTTCGATGACCAGGCCAACATGATCCTGGACTTCCCGGTTCACGTTGCCGTTCTCGTCTCGGGCATCAGCATGGTGTTCGGCGCCGCGACCCGCCTCTGGTTCGGCTACGTCAAGGGCGCGCAGCAATGGCTGCTGATTCTCGTCGGCCCGGCGCTGTTCGTCGGCGTGTTCAGCGTCTATGCCTATCCGGCATGCTTCGGCATCGAGTCGGCGGGTGGCGTCGATTCGGCGCGCATCGGTTCTACCCTCACCATCATCGTCAGCCTTACGGTCGCCTATTACCTGACCAAACTGCTCAGCAGCATTCCCTTGCCGAAGAACGGCTGAGTCCATGGCCGAAACCCAGCCACTGTTTTCTGTCGAAGGCATGCTGGCCGCGGCCAGCGCCGCGACCGGACTGGATGATTTCGGCGACGACGAGTTTCGCGAGGCGCTGACGCGCCTCGTCGATTCCACCAACCGCGAATCGACGCTGAGCGCGATCGGCACCGTCGCCTTCCCCGCTGATGTGCAGCGCATCCTGGTCAATCGCCTGCGCTTTGCGGCCGACCTGAAAAAGCACCCCGAGATACTCGATGAAGACGTATCCGACCCAATCGTGGTCATCGGCTTGCCGCGCACCGGCACCACCAAGCTGCAGCGCATGATGGCGGCCGATCCCGACGTGCAGCGCCTCGAATACTGGCGTGTACTCAATCCTGCACCGTTCCCTGAGACTATCCCCGGACAAGCCGACCCGCGCATCGCGGCGGCCGAGCAGGCCATCGCGATGATGGCGCAGCTGATGCCGGGCTGGAGCGAACTGCATCCCACCGCCGCCGAGGCCGTCGACGAGGAAGAGTTTCTCAAACTGTTCACCTTCAAGTGCATCTTCACGCAGCTGGCGCGCCCACTGCCAAGCTTCAAGGCCTGGTATTTCGCGCAACCACAGCAAGGCACCTATCGTTACATGAAGCAGCTATTGCAATATCTGCAATGGCAGGATGGCGGCAAGCAGGGGCGACCGTGGATACTCAAAACCCCGGGCCATCTCGGCAACATGGACCTGGTGCTGGAATGCTTTCCCAAGGCCACCGTTGTCGTCACGCATCGCGACCCGCGCAAGCTGGTGCCGTCGCTGTGTCGCCTCGCGGAAAGCAGCTGGCGTTTCTTTTCCGAATCGGTCGACATGCAAGCGCTGGGGCAGGCAGGCCTGCATGATTTCCTCGGCGAGATGAAAAAACACCTGCGCTGGCGCGATCGCGTCGGTGATGCAGCGAACGTGTACGACGTGCGCTATGAGCAGATACGGGACGATCCGCTGGGCGTGATCGGTGAAATCTACCGTCGCGCCGGCCGTGAGCTGACACCCCAACGCAAGCAGGCGATGCTGGACTGGGCAGCGAACCAGACCTCGCACCGCGAGGGCAACTACAAGGCCGAAGACTACGGTCTCAGCGACGCGGTGATCGACGAAGCCTACCGCGAGTACAACGAACGCTTTTTGCGCTGAGCGCAAGCCTGCGTCCGGACTTCTACTGGAGGCGCGTGCGCAATGGCGAGTAATTTGTTTTTTGTGTTACGGTAACCGACCATTCGGTCCGAACTCGACCGAATGTCCAGAATAAATTCAAAGAGGAGACAGCCGTTGAAAGACCATCTGACATCCGTCGCGCGACTGATGGCGGCGATCGTATTCGGCGCAACTACCAGTTGCGCACTTGCCGCAGTGAGCGCAGAAGAAGCGGCACAATTGGGCGGCCCCCTGCTCACGGTGTTCGGTGCCGAAAAGGCGGGCAACAAGGAAGGCACGATCCCGCCCTATAACGGCAAAGGCGTCAAGCCACCACCCGCCTGGGACCCGAAGACTCCGGGCCAGCGCCCCGACCCCTACAACGAGAAGCCATTGTTCTCGATCACCGCACAGAATGCGGGGCAATATGCCGACAAGCTCGACGGCATGATGGAGATGTTCAAGCGTTACCCCAACTTCCGCATGGACATCTACCCCAGCCACCGTGACTGGGTATTCCCCCAATATGTGCTCGACAACACGGTGAAGAATGCCACCGCCTGCAAGGGCGCGGAAAACGAGCTCAAGCTTGAAGGCTGCTATGGCGGCGTGCCCTTCCCTATCCCGAAAACAGGCAACCAGGCCATGTGGAACCACCTGACGCGCTTCCACTCATTCACTACCTCGGGGCGCGGCCAATCGTGGATCGTGCCGTCATCCGGCGATCCGGTCATGGTCGAGCAAGGCGAATACCTCAACAACTGGCCCTACTACGACCCCGCCAAGACCACACCGCAACCGCAGGATGCGCAATATTGGCGCTATCTCGGCAAGATCGAGGCCCCACCACGCGTGGTTGGCTCGCAACTCATGCTGCTCGACCCGCTTGATCAACTGACCGTCGGTCGCCGCGCCTATGTGTATATGACGGGCCGGCGCTGGACCAAGCTTGCCGCCGACCTCAACTACGACACGCCCAGCCCCTACTCGGGTGGCACGGCCACCATGGATGACGGCCAGGTTTTCATGGGGGCGCTTGACCGCTTCGACTTCACGCTGGTCGGCAAGAAGGAGAAGTTCATCTCCTACAACAACTACAAGATGACCGACCACAAGTCCTGCTCGGGCGCCACCATCATGTCGACGCGCGGCTTTGCCAACCCGGATTGCATGCGCTGGGAACTGCACCGTGTCTGGGTGATCGATGCGAAGCTGAAGCCCGGCTTCAACCACGTCTACCATCGTCGCGTCTTCTACTGGGACGAAGACGGTTTCAACGCCGGCCAGTCGGAAAACTACGATGCCAACGGCAAGCTGTTTCGCATGGCCTACAGCATCTACTTCCCCTTCTATGAAACCGTAGGAGGTTGGGGTG
>CANJXH010000019.1 GCA_947478755.1 Betaproteobacteria bacterium
CGAAGGAAGGGTTTACCTGGCTGCAGGCCCCGTTGCCGCAGGAACAGCCACAGAAGACGCCGCCACTGACCTATGCCGACATTCTGTTGCGATTCGGATACGCCGACCCGGACGACCTGTCGGGTCTGGTGGTGGCGTGGCGGGAGCTGTTTTTGTTAGGCAAGGCGCAGCTGGTATTGGCCGATCATGCGCCGACCGCCGTACTGGCGGCGAGAACGCTGGGTATTCCGGTGATGTTGTTCTCAAACGGGTTTACCGTACCGCCGCGGATTCGGCCCATGCCAAACATGCGACCGTGGCAAAATTTTCCCGAGGCTCAGTTACTGGCGCTGGAAGATCGGGCTTTGGTCTCGATCAATCAGGTGCTGCATGACTTTGGCAAACCGGCCATCAATGCGCTGCATCAGTTGTTCGAGGTAGAAGAAGAGGCATTGATCACGTATCCGGAGCTTGATCATTACGAAAATCGCGGCCCGGCCCGCTACTGGGGCAGCATGCCCAACGCCGCCATCGGAATTCCACCACCGTGGCCGCCGATGGAAGGCAAGCGGATTTTTGCGTATCTGCGGGCGGAGACTCCGCATGCCGAAGCGGCATTGAACGTTCTGCGTCAATTGGGCCGACCGACGGTGGTCTACCTGCCAGGGGTATCCCCGGCGCAGCTTGAAAAATGGCAATGCGCACACATCGTTTTTGCCGACGCGGCAGTAGATATCGAGCGCGCCACTCGCGAAGCGGACGTCGCCGTCACTTATTCAAGCCTTGCCACCACGACGGCCTTCCTGATGGCGGGCAAGCCCCTGCTGCTGTTGCCCACCCACCTTGAGCAGTTCCTGCTGGCCCGGCGCATTGTGGAGATGGGCGCCGGCATTGTGCAGTCCAGCGAGCAGCCGGCGAATGACATGGCCAGCCATGTGATCACGTTGCTGGATAATCCGGCATACACCAACAACGCGCGCGCTTTTTCGGCCAAGTACGCCAGCTTTGACCAGTCAAGCGTCGTTGCAAATCTGGTTCGTCGTGTTGATGAGTTGTGTTCAGGGGTTGACATAAAATGATTGGAAGATTGACCGGGCTGCTGCTCGAAAAGAACCCTCCGTTGATAACGATCGATGTGCAGGGTGTTGGTTACGAAGCGGATGTGCCGATGAGCACGTTCTACAACCTGCCGGGGGTCGGAGAAAGGGTTGCGCTGTTCACACACATGGTGGTGCGCGAGGATGGGCAGTTTTTGTACGGCTTTCTGACCGAGGAGGAACGGGCCACTTTCCGCCAGTTGCTCAAGATATCGGGCATCGGGGCACGTACCGCTCTTGCCGTACTGTCGGGCTTGTCGGCCAATGAGCTGGCCCAGGCAGTGGCAATGCAGGAAGTCGGCCGGCTGGTCAAAATTCCCGGCATCGGCAAAAAAACCGCAGAGCGCCTGCTGCTGGAGCTGCGTGACAAGCTGCCAAAGGTGCTTGGCGGAGGTACAACCTTTGCCACCGCAGAGATGAGCGCGGGCAGCGACATTCTCAATGCCTTGCTTGCCCTCGGATACAGCGAGCGCGAAGCAGCCCTGGCCATGAAGCAATTGCCGGAAAGCAGCAGTGTTTCGGATGGCATACGCCAGGCCTTAAAATCGCTATCCAAAGCCTGAGCAATCACCTTCTTCATGGACAACAAGCGGCTCGCCCAAATAACCCTTGTCACACTTCTGGCGCTGGGTTGCATCCTCGTGCTGTGGCCTTTCGTCGCGGCCATACTTTTTGCTGCGGTGATCTGCGTTACCACCTGGCCGTTGTACGAACGATTGAGTGTTCGATTGCGGGGGAGGACCGGCCTGGCGGCGCTGCTGATGACGGCGTTGCTGATCATGCTGGCGCTGGTCCCGATGGCATATCTGGCGGCGAACGTGGCGGATGTCGTTCCTGGTCTGGTAGACAGCGTGGGCACGCTGCTTGGCAACGTGCCCGACACCGCACCCGCCTGGCTGCAAAACATCCCCTTTGTCGGCAGCCAGCTGAATGACTATTGGCACGATCTGGCCAGCAACCGCGATGCCGTCAACAAGTTGTTGCAGCAGCTTGTCGAACCGGCGCGAATGGTGCTGCTGAAGACGGTAACCCTGACCGGGCAGGGTCTGCTGCAAATGGTGTTGTCATTGTTCGTCGCCTTCTTTTTCTATCGTGACGGCCCGCAGATGGTTGCCCGCCTACAAACTGCCGGCCGTCGCCTGGGCGGCGAGATGGGGGAGCAGATGCTGGTGCTGACGCGCAACACGGTGATGGGTGTCATGATCGGTATCGTCGGAACGGCGGTCGCGCAGGCACTGGTCATGCTGACGGGATTGCTGATTGCCGGCGTTCCTGCACCGGTGTTGCTGGCAGCGGCCACATTTTTCCTCTCGATGGTTCCCGTCGGGCCACCGCTCATCTGGGCCGGCGCCGGCTTCTGGCTATTCGAGCAGGGTCAGACGGGTTGGGCAATCTTCATGGTATTGTGGGGCTTGCTGCTGGTGAGCAGCGTGGACAACTTCCTCAAGCCCTTGTTGATCAGTCGCACGTCAAGCCTGCCGATCCTGCTGATTACGCTGGGTGTCTTTGGTGGCGTACTCGCGTTTGGCTTTATCGGCATATTCCTCGGACCTACATTGCTGGCGCTGGGGCTGGTTCTCGCAGAAAAATCAACCGCACCAAGATCATGATTGAAACTGATAACCTCAACGCACGCCTGATCACCACGGCCAAGGAATCGCCGCAGGAAGAAGCGCTGGAACGCGCGCTGCGCCCAAGGCAGCTGGCAGAGTACGTTGGCCAGCAGAAAATTCGCGGGCAACTCGAAATCTTCATCGAGGCAGCGAGAAAGCGCAAGGAAGCGCTTGACCATGTCTTGCTGTTCGGCCCGCCAGGCCTTGGCAAGACCACGCTGGCACACATCATCGCCCACGAAATGGGCGTCAATCTGCGTCAAACCTCCGGCCCGGTGCTGGAACGGGCAGGCGACCTTGCCGCGATCCTCACCAACCTCGAACCGCACGATGTGCTGTTCATCGACGAAATCCATCGCCTGTCACCCGTGGTCGAGGAAATTCTCTATCCGGCGCTGGAGGATTTCCAGATTGACATCATGATCGGTGAAGGGCCCGCTGCCCGTTCGGTCAAGCTCGATCTGCCGCCATTCACGCTGATCGGTGCAACGACGCGTGCCGGGATGCTGACCAATCCGCTGCGCGATCGTTTCGGCATCGTTGCCCGACTGGAGTTCTATACGCCGGAGGAATTGGCGAAAATCGTGCGCCGGTCGTCCAGTCTGTTGAATTGTGAAATCGCCGATGATGGTGCAACGGAGATCGCGAAGCGCTCGCGCGGCACGCCGCGCATCGCCAATCGCTTGTTGCGGCGGGTAAGGGACTACGCCGAGGTGCGCGCCGACGGTCATGTCACAAGAGTCGTTGCCGACGAGGCCTTGACCATGCTTGATGTCGATCATCTCGGCCTCGACGTGATGGATCGCAAGCTGCTGGGCGCGATGCTGGAAAAGTTTGGTGGCGGTCCGGTTGGCGTCGACAACCTCGCTGCCGCCATTGGTGAAGCACGTGACACCATTGAAGACGTGCTTGAGCCATTCCTGATTCAGCAGGGCTACCTGCAACGCACGCCGCGTGGCCGCATTGCCACGCCATCCATCTGGCGTCATTTCGGGCTGACTGCGCCCAATAGTGCCGGTGGAACCAGCGGAGCATTGTGGAACGAATGAGTGGCGGTGCAATGAAGCAATTTGTGTTGCCGATCCGCGTGTATTACGAAGATACGGATGTCGGCGGCGTGGTCTACTACGCCAACTACCTGCGGTACTTTGAGCGCGCACGAACCGAGTGGCTGCGCGCACTTGGTTTCGAACAGGAATCTTTGCTGCGCAGTGAGAACTTTGCCTTTGCTGCCCGCTCCGCGCAATGTGAATATTACAAATCCGCGCGATTGGATGACCTGTTGACCATCGTGTCGGAAATTACCGAACTCGGACGGGCGCAGATAGTGTTTGCACAGCGTGCGGAACGAAATGGTGAATTGCTGGTCGATGCAAGGATGCGAATTGCCAGCTTCAATCCCGAACGCGGTAAAGCGGTCGCCATGCCGAAGACCATCCATGATGTATTGAAAACCTTGGTTAAAACATCCGTATGAATCCAATCAATGTTGTCCAGGACTTGTCCATCCTTGAATTGATCACCAACGCCAGCCTTGTGGTGAAACTGGTGCTCGCTCTTCTGATGGGCGTTTCACTTACTTCCTGGTACTGGATATTTCGCAAGTGGTTTACGATTGGCGATGCCCGCCGCAGGACCGAAAAATTCGAACGTGATTTCTGGAGCGGCGGCGATCTCAATGCGCTGTATCAAAGCGCCGTCAATGGCCGCCACAATACCGGGGCACAGGAGCGGATATTCGAAGCCGGCTACCGCGAGTTCCTGAAGTTGCATGGCCAGAAGACGCTTGACCATTCTGCCGTGGTTGCCGGTATTCGCCGCGCCATGCGTGCTACCTATCAGCGCGAGCTGGACGACCTCGACGCTCATCTTGCTTTTCTGGCGTCGGTTGGCTCGGTGTCGCCCTATGTCGGTCTGTTCGGCACGGTGTGGGGAATCATGCACGCCTTCCGTGGACTGGCCAACATGAGTTCGGCAACATTGGCGGTGGTGGCACCGGGCATTGCCGAAGCCCTGGTCGCTACAGCCATCGGTCTTTTTGCCGCGATACCGGCTGTCGTGGCCTACAACCGGTTTGCCCACGATGTCGATCGACTGTCCGTGAGGTTCGAGAGTTTCATGGAAGAGTTCGCCAACATCCTGCAACGGCAGCTGAGGTAAGGGCCATGCGTCAGCGTCGTCTCGTCAACCAGATCAATGTTGTTCCCTACATCGATGTCATGTTGGTGCTGCTGGTGATTTTCATGGTGACCGCACCCATGATCCAGACCAGCAGCATCAATCTTCCCACCGTTGGCAAGAGCTCTGCACCGCCGGTGGCGCCGCTCGAGGTGATCATCCATGCCGACCAGAGCGTCGCCTTGCGCGACCGGTCGAAGGGTGCCACGGATGAAATGCAGCTGGCGCGTGGGGAGCTGGCAGCGAAGATTCGCGCTGCCCAGCAGGCAAACCCCGAGCAGGGTGTATTGATTGCCGCCGATCGCAGTGTGCGTTATGAGGCCGTCCTGAACGTCATGGATGAACTGCAAAAACAGCAGGTTGCCAAAATCGGCCTGCTCGTCCAGCCGGGGAAATAAGCGGATATGACGCAAGTGCTGGCACAGCCGCCGCATTTCGGATCGCTGCGACCACAGCCAGGCAAGCGTGCCGCCTGGGTGATGGCGGTTGGCGTGCATTTGTTGCTGGCAGTATTCTTGATCTATGGCGTTCATTGGCAGACATCGGCACCAGAAGTCGTGTCGGTTGATCTGGTGCGCTACATGCCCCCCACCGCTGCGGAAAAGCCCGCCGTGCCGCCCCAGGAAGTTCCGCCCCCGACGCCGCAAAATGTGGAACAGGAAGAGCCCCCCGCGCCGCCCAAGGCAGAGATTCTGCGCAAGGCACCGGAAAAGCCGAAGACTTTCAAGGAGAAGGCAACACAGAACCTTGATGCGATTACCCGTCTGTTGCAAAAGGAAACAGCACGTATGGTTGATCGTCGCAATGCCGATGCGGCCGATCGCGAATTGGCACAGGTCAGGGCGGGTCAGGCGGCATCGGCACGTAACAAGGGATTGGCCGACTATCTTTCTAGGGTGCGCGGCAAGATTCGCGGCAATATTGTCCTGCCGCCTGCCATCAACGGGAACCCGGAGAGTGTATTTGTGGTCACACAACTGCCGAGTGGTGAAGTGCTATCGGTGAAACCCAAGATATCTTCCGGCAACGCAGCGCTGGATGCGGCGGTGGAGCGTGCGATTCTGAAATCAAGCCCCCTGCCAAAGCCCGATGATGCCTCGCTCTTTGAGCGCGAGCTTTCCATTAAATACCGTCCGCTGGATGAGTGAACTCTATAATCTTCACCTATGAAATCTCTTAGCCGTTTGTTGTTCATCAGCCTTTTGTCGGTGTCAATATCGGCATCTGCTCAGCTTTCCATCGAGATTACGGGTGCCGGTGCCAACCGCATCCCCATCGCGGTAGTCAATTTCGATGGCGAGAAGGTCCTCTCTCAAGCAATTACGTCGGTCGTACGCGCCGATCTGGATCGTAGCGGACTCTTCCGTCAGATAGACAGTGGCAGCATGACCCTAGCCGAAAATGCGCCGATCAATTTTTCCGATTGGCGCGGCCGTGGCGCCGATGCGGTGGTGACAGGCAGCATGCTGGCTCAGGCCAATGGCCGTTATGAATCACGTTTCCGCTTGCAGGATGTCACCAAGCAGAGCTTGCTGGACGTCGAGGCTTATGGCCATACCTCGGCCCCTACCCAAATGCGCGCGACTGCCCACCGCATGGCAGATGCGATCTATGAAAAGCTGACCGGAGAGCGCGGAATTTTCTCCACGCGCATTGCCTATGTCGTCAAAAGCACCGGCCGTTACGAATTGCAGATTGCCGATGCGGACGGCGCCAACCCGCAAACGCCGCTTGCGTCGCGTGAGCCACTGATTTCTCCAACTTGGTCGCCGGATGGCAACAAGCTTGCCTACGTTTCCTTTGAGGCGAAAAAGCCGGTGATTTATGTTCACGACCTTGCGGCGAATCGTCGTCACGTTGCCGCGAATTTCAAAGGGTCGAATTCGGCCCCCGCATGGTCGCCGGATGGCAAACGTCTCGCCATTGTCCTGACCAAGGATGGAAATTCACAGCTGTACCTTGTCAATGCCGATGGCAGTGGCGTGGTGCGGCTGGCCTCATCATCCGGGATTGACACAGAACCACAGTTTTCCCCTGATGGCCAGAGCATCTATTTCACGTCCGACCGTGGCGGCAGCCCGCAAATCTACGCGATCCCGGTAACCGGTGGCGAAGCCAAAAGAGTGACGTTCGAGGGCAGCTACAACGTGACGGCGCGCCCTTCGCCGGATGGTAAAAGCCTGGCCTATATCAGCCAGAATGGCTCGCGCTATCAACTGACACTGATGGACCTCGCAACCCGGCAGACACAGATCCTGACCGATTCAAGCAAGGACGAGTCGCCCAGTTTCGCGCCAAATGGCCGTATGATTCTCTATGCCACCGAAGTTGGCGGGCGCGGCGTGCTGGCGGCAGTGTCAACTGACGGCCGTACCAAGTACAAGCTGTCGGTGCCCGCTGCCGACGCGCGTGAACCAGCCTGGAGCCCGTTTTCAAAGTAACACTCGCCACCTTCCTACCGAACTCAATACATACCCAAGGAGCAACGCCATGCGTACCTCAATCATTTCTGCCAGTCTGGTTGCTGTCCTGCTGACAGCCTGCAGTTCTCAGCCGCCCGCGCCGGAACAAAAGCCGGCCGCCGTGGAGGACCGCCAGCCAGCCGGCGCGTCGACCGCACCGGTTACATCCGATGTCATTGACCCCTACAGCCTTGCTGCGCTCAAGGACCCCAAGAGCCCGCTGTCGAAACGCAGCATATTTTTTGATTTTGACAGTTACATTATCAAGGACGAGTTCAAGACATTGCTTGAGCAGCATGGGAAGTTCCTGGCCGCAAATTCCAAGATCAAGATGCTGATCCAGGGCAATGCTGATGAACGCGGCAGTCGCGAGTACAACCTGGCCTTGGGACAGAAGCGCTCTGAAGCAGTGAAGAAAGCATTGCTGCTCAACGGCGCCAAGGAGGATCAGGTCGAGGCCGTCAGTCTGGGTGAAGAGAAACCCCGTTGTTCGGATCAGACTGAAGACTGCTGGGGACAGAACCGACGTGGTGACATTCTCTACTCAGGCGAGTTTTGAGCTTGAACTGCATGCGGGCGAGATTTGCGGGAGGCTTGCTGGCGCTGGCGTTTGCAGCATCGGCCCACGCCGGCCTCTTCAACGACGACGAGGCGCGAGCGCAGGTTTCTCGTTTGCGCACACAACTCGACGAGCAGACGCAGCGGCTTGATTCGGTAACACAGAATCAGGTCGAATTTTCCAATCAGGTTGAATCCATCAAGGGCGACATCGCGAAACTGCGCGGGCAACTTGATGAACTGACTTACAACCTTGATGCCGCCCAAAAGCGTCAGAAGGACTTTTACGTCGATCTTGACAATCGTCTGCGCAAGATCGAATCACAGGGGCAGGTCGATCAAAGTCAGGCCGAAGCGGCGAAAGCCGCCGATACGGCAGCGATGCAGATCTATGAAGCCGCACTGACGGCATTGAAGGCTTCCGATTTCAAGAAGGCAGTGGGCGGATTCGAATCCTTCATCAGCAGTGCGCCGAACAGCCCGCAGTTGCCTGCGGCCCACTTCTTCGCCGGTTATTGTTATCGCAATCTCAAGCAGCTCGCCAAGGCGTCGGACATGTATCGCACAGTTGCCGAAAAATGGCCGGACGATGAACACGCGCCCGAAGCACTGCTGGCACGCGCAGAAATCCTGGAAGATGCGGGTCAGCATAAGGACGCGCGCTTCGTCCTCTCCAGCCTCGTGGCGAAGTACCCGTCCAGCGATGCCGCGAAAGAGGCCAAGGCGAAACTGAAGAAGAAGTAGAAGTAGTGGCTGCCGACCTCGCCGCGAAATTGCGGATCACCGAAATCTTTCATTCAATTCAGGGCGAGTCGTCGCGGGTCGGCTTGCCTACCGTGTTTGTCAGGCTGACTGGCTGCCCATTGCGCTGTGTCTGGTGCGATACGGAATACGCCTTCAACGGTGGGCAGACAAGCGATGTGGCAGCGGTACTCAAGCGTGTTGCTGAATTCGGCTGCAAGACCGTATGCGTCACTGGCGGCGAGCCGCTGGCGCAGAAGCCATGCCTCGATCTGCTGACGGCGTTGTGCGATGCCGGATATTCGGTGTCTCTTGAGACAAGCGGGGCATTGGACATCAGCGAGGTGGATGCGCGGGTGGCAAAAATCATGGACCTCAAAGCCCCCGACTCCGGCGAATCGGCGCGCAATTGCTGGGAAAACATTGACCACCTTGCTACGACGGACGAACTGAAATTCGTGCTCTCTTCCGAATCGGACTATCAATGGGCCCGTGGTGTGGTGCATGACAGGCAACTTGACCAACGGTGCCCGATATTGTTTTCTCCTGTTCAGGGCAAGCTTGATCCGGCCCGACTCGCGGACTGGGTGTTGCGTGATCGCCTGCCGGTGAGGTTCCAGCTGCAATTGCACAAGGTGTTGTGGGGCTCGGTAGCGGGACGATGACCGATCGCGCCGTGGTTCTGCTGTCGGGTGGGCTGGATTCAGCGACCGTGCTCGCCATGGCAAGGGAGCAGGGCTACGACAGCTATTGCCTTTCTGTGGACTATGGTCAGCGCCATGTGGCCGAGCTTGCTGCAGCAAGCCGCGTCGCTGCTGCCATGGGCGCCATCGAACATCGGGTGATCCACCTTGACATCAATCAGTTCGGCGGTTCGGCCTTGACCGATCGAAGCATTGACGTTCCCGTTGACGGGCCAGCTGCGGGAATTCCTGTCACCTATGTTCCCGCCCGCAACACCATCATGTTGTCGCTTGCATTGGCCTGGGCCGAGGTTCTCGGCTGCCGCAATATTTTTGTCGGCGTCAATGCCGTGGATTATTCTGGCTACCCGGACTGTCGCCCGGAATTCATTCGGGCTTTCGAGGCTATGGCGAATCTGGCGACAAAGGCAGCGGTGGAGGGCAAACTTCTCCGCATTCACGCTCCGTTGATTGATCTCACCAAAGCCGACATCATCCGCACCGGTGACCGACTCGGTGTCGATTATGGCCTGACGGTCTCCTGCTATCAGGCGGACGAGCAGGGCCGAGCCTGTGGCGTTTGCGACTCGTGCCGATTGCGACGGGATGGTTTCATCTCGTCCGGCATTCCCGATCCCACGGTCTATCGACACCACTGAATCCGCACAGAACTGTCGTTACGATTCATCACCTATTCGTAACCACCTCGTTGGCGCATGCTGATAAGCTATGCCGAACAATAAGGAGTTTGGCAGTGGCAAAAGCAGAAGTCGAAATCATCAACAAGTTGGGCCTGCATGCACGCGCGTCGGCAAAGCTTACCCAACTGGCGGGCAGCTTTCCCTGCGAGGTCTGGATGGAGCGCAACAACCGGCGCATCAACGCCAAAAGCATCATGGGTGTGATGATGCTGGCGGCTGGGAAAGGTACAAAAGTGACCATCGATTGCGAAGGCGACCGTGCTGACGAGGCATTGGGCGCCATCGTGCAGCTGATTGCCGATCGCTTCGGCGAAGGGGAGTAGCCCTTGTCTTTCGCGTTATTCGGAAACGCGGTTTCACCGGGCATTGCCATCGGTCGTGCACAGCTGGTCTCGCATGCAACGCTTGAGGTTGCGCAATATGAGATTCGCGAGCGCGACGTACCCAAGGAGATAGCCCGTCTGGATGGAGCCTTTGCCGAAGTTGGCAACGAGCTTCAGTCATTGCGCGACGACGCAGATCAACCGGGGGCTCCAGGTGAATTGAGCGCCTTTGTTGACCTGCATGCCATGATTCTCGCCGACCCGATGCTGGCTGATGCATCACGTGCCTTGATACAGGAACGCAGATGCAATGCGGAGTGGGCGTTGGTGACCCAGATGGAAGCTCTCGTCGAGCAGTTCAACGAGATTGACGACGCGTATCTGCGCGAACGCAAAAGTGACGTGGTGCAGGTCGTCGAGCGCGTGCTCAAGGTCCTGCTGGACAAACCGCGCAAGTTGCGCAAGGGCAGCGACCGCAGTGGCGACGAGGACTTGATCATCGTCGCCCATGATCTTTCGCCCGCAGACACCATCCAGTTCAAACAGCTCAAGATCGGTGGCTTTGTCACTGATGTGGGGGGAGCGACCTCCCATACCGCCATCGTCGCGCGCAGCCTGGCGATTCCGGCCGTCGTCGGCATGCATCACATGCGCTCGCTGATCCAGGATGACGACATGCTTATCGTGGATGGCACCCGAGGCATCCTGATCGTTGATCCGGATGCCCGTGTGCTGGAAGAGTTTCGTCTGCGCAAGATGGCGCTGGAGGTCGAGCGCAGCAAGCTCAAACGCCTCAAGAGTGCGCACTCGGTGACCATGGACGATGTCGAGATTTCACTCGACGCCAATATCGAGCTGCCTCAGGATATCGACCAGGTGCGTGCCGTCGGTGCATCAGGCGTTGGCCTGTTCCGCACCGAGTTCCTGTTCATGAATCGCGATGAACTGCCCGATGAAGACGAGCAGTTCGAGGCCTATCGTGTCGTGACACGGGCGATGAATGGCAAGCCGGTGACCATTCGCACGCTGGATATCGGTGCCGACAAGACGGCACGCGCCTTGCGCCGCACCGAGAGGACCGAGGCCAATCCGGCGCTTGGCCTGCGCGCCATTCGCTATTGCCTCGCCGAGCCACAGATATTCCTGGCCCAGCTCAGGGCATTGCTGCGCGCTTCGCACTATGGCCGCCTGCGCATCCTGCTGCCGATGCTTGCCCATGTCGGCGAGATCGAGCAGGCGTTGGCGATGATAGACATTGCAAAAGGCCAGCTGCGCGATGCGCGCATACGGTTCGACGAGGACATCCAGGTCGGTGGCATGATCGAGATTCCGGCCGCCGCGCTCGCCATTGGCCCCTTCTTGCGGCGACTTGATTTTCTGTCGATCGGGACCAATGACCTGATCCAGTACACGCTGGCTGTTGACCGCACGGATGAAGCCGTCTCCTCGCTCTACGATCCTTTGCATCCGGCGGTATTGAGGCTGATCGCGCAAACCATCAGTTCAGCGGCCAATTCCGGCGTATCCGTTGCGGTTTGCGGCGAGATGGCTGGTGATCCGGCGATGACAAGATTGCTGCTGGGCATGGGGCTGACCCACTTCTCAATGCATCCTGCGCAGTTGTTCGAGGTCAAGCAGCGGGTGCTGGTTTCCGATACCGGGTTATTGACCAAACAGGTAGCACGGTTGCTGCGGCAGGACGAGCCGGAGCGGATTCGTGAAATGGTTGAGAGGATCAACGGCAGATGATCCGGATTGACAAGCCCTTGCCCTGTCGGTAGCCTTGCTTCATTGCGCTGATTTGACTCTGCTTGCGGGCGCCCAGGGTTTTCCCTGTAAATACGGCTAAAGCGAGACAGGGCAAACAAAAAGTGAACCCGGTCCGCCAAACGCTGATCGGGTTTTTTATTTGATCAAATGAATGTATTGCCACCACCTGTCGGAAGCGGCATTGGCGTAGTTGCTGCGCAGCGCGCCCATTTTTCCTCGCCCCTTGAGTTGAGGAGCGGCGCGGTGCTGCCCGCTTACGATCTCGTGTACGAGACCTACGGCACTCTCAATGCGGCAAAGAGCAACGCCATTCTGGTCTGTCATGCCTTGTCCGGCAATCATCACGTCGCCGGCACGTATGCGGATACGCCGGACAGTGTCGGCTGGTGGGACAACATCATCGGACCGGGACGCCCGCTCGATACCAATCGGTTTTTCATAGTCGGCGTCAACAATCTTGGTGGTTGCCATGGCTCGACCGGCCCGTCAAGCGTCAATGCCGCAACCGGCAAGCCCTGGGGCGCCGCTTTCCCGATGATGGCAGTTGTCGACTGGGTGCGTGCGCAAGCGCGGCTCGCCGATCTGCTCGGCATCGATGTCTGGGCGGCAGTCGTCGGCGGCAGCCTGGGCGGCATGCAGGCCTTGCGCTGGGCAATCACCTTTCCAGAACGCGTACGACATTCGCTCGTGATTGCAGCAGCACCGAAGCTGACCGCACAGAACATCGCGTTCAACGACGTGGCAAGACAGGCGATATTGTCGGACCCGGATTTTCATGGCGGACATTATTACGAACACCAGACAAAACCCTGGCGCGGCCTGCGTCTGGCGCGGATGCTCGGCCATATTACCTACCTCTCGGACGACCAGATGGGGGAACGCTTCGGCCGAGATTTGCGTGGCGATGGTCTCAAGTTCGGCTATGACATCGAATTCGAGGTCGAGTCCTACCTGCGGCATCAGGGCGACAAGTTTGCCGATGTCTTTGATGCCAATACCTATCTGCTGATGACCAAGGCGCTTGACTACTTTGATCCGGCGCGCAAGACGAATGGCGACCTGGCCGCTGCCTTGTCTGTGGCGCGCGCCAGGTTTCTGGTGGTCGCCTTCACCACCGACTGGCGTTTCGCTCCCGCGCGTTCGCGCGAAATTGTTGATGCCTTGCTGAGGAACGGACAGGATGTTTCTTATGCCGAATTGGGTTGCGACTACGGTCACGATTCCTTCCTGATGCCGGATCCGACCTATCACAAGCTGATCAGCACTTACATGGGAACCATTCAGACATGAGCGGCGCGCTGGTTCGTTCGGATTTTGACGTCATCGCCGGCTGGGTTCAGCGCGGCGAACGCGTGCTCGACCTGGGATGTGGCGAGGGTGAACTGCTGCGGCGACTGATCGACGTACGCGGCGTTCGCGGCTGGGGTGTCGAAATTGACGTGGATAAGGTGATTGCCGCGATCGGCAATGGCATCAATGTGATCCAAAGCGATCTTGAAACCGGCCTCGCCGATTTTGAGGATCGCGCCTTCGAGCATGTGATCCTGTCGCAGACGTTGCAGGCAATGCGCAACACTGAAACCATCGTCACCGAAATGCTGCGCGTCGGGCGCGAGGCGGTAGTGAGCTTTCCCAATTTTGGCTATTGGAAGCATCGGCGCGACATTCTCAATGGCCATATGCCGGTGTCGGAAGACCTGCCCTACCAGTGGTACGACACGCCCAACATCCACTTGTGCACCATTGCCGACTTTGACGATTTCTGTGCCGCACGGGACATCACGGTCAAGGATCGCAAGGTCTTCGACAACGGCGTTGAAATTCACGAAGAACAGAATTATCTCGGCAGCGTCGCCGTCTATCGCATCACGAGAGAAAAATAGCGCGCGATGATCAGGTCGCCGGCCCTGCGTTTGCTGCTGACCCGGCGCATGCTGATCTGCGTGTTGACCGGTTTCAGTTCCGGCCTGCCGCTGTACCTGTTGCTCAACCTCGTGCCGGCGTGGCTGCGAACGGAGGGCATCAGCCTCAAGGCAATCGGCCTGTTTGCCCTGATCCAGTTTCCCTACACCTGGAAATTCCTCTGGGCCCCACTCCTTGATCGCTACGCGTTTGGCCCGATGGGGCGTCGTCGTGGCTGGATGCTGCTGACCCAGCTGGTGTTGTTGCTGACGGTGGCAGCGCTGGGAATGTTCTCGCCTGGCGCGGATTTGCAGACCATCAGCCTGATTGCCGTTGTCGTCGCGCTGGCTTCTGCCACCCAGGACATAGCGCTTGATGCCTATCGACGCGAACTGCTCTCGGATGACGAACTGGGCCTGGGCAATTCTGTCCACGTCAACGCTTATCGGGTCGCGGGGCTGGTGCCGGGCTCCCTGTCACTGATTCTGGCAGACCACCTGCCCTGGTCTTCGGTATTCGCCGTGACTGCACTGTTCATGGTGCCAGGCATCGCGATGACCTTGTTCATCAGCGAACCAAAACTTGCCGCGAGTGCGCCACGCACACTGCGCGAAGCGGTCGCCGAGCCGTTTCGGGAATTCTGGCAACGCGCGGGCGCACGTGAAGCGCTGATGATTCTGCTTTTCATCTTTTTTTACAAATTGGGCGATTCAATGTGCACGGCGCTGGCAACCCCGTTCTATCTCGACATGGGCTACGCCAAATCCGATATCGGCCTTGTGGCCAAGAACGCCGGGCTCTGGCCGGCAGTCATTGGCGGGCTGCTTGGCGGCTTGTGGATGGTGAAACTCGGTATCAATCGCGCCTTGTGGCTGTTTGGCATCGTCCAGCTGTTGTCGATCTTCGGTTTCGCCTGGCTCGGCTGGCTCGGCCATCACGCTGACATCGGTACCCCGGAGTTGCTGCAACTGGCCCTGGTGATCGGGTTCGAGGCCCTTGGGGTTGGCCTTGGAACGGCGGCCTTCGTCGCCTTTATCGCGCGCGCCACGCACCCGCTATATACCGCCACGCAATACGCCCTGTTCAGCAGCCTCGCTGCCGTGCCCAGGACATTCCTGAATTCAACCGCTGGCTGGCTGGTGGAGTGGATGGGTTGGCCCGGTTTCTTTCTCCTCTGTGCGGCGTTGGCCCTGCCCGGCATGCTGCTTTTGATGCGGGTTGCGCCGTGGCATGGGAACAACACCTGACGCTCGGGCGTGAAATCCTGCTCAAGTATTTTCGCCATGCATCGATATACTGAATCGTATCTGCTTGATTTTTTCAAATCGTTTGAAAACTCGGGAGATAAACATGATCAGGGTGATGAATATGGCGACAGGCAAAATCATCGAAGACGAATTCGGCTCGTTTGAGGACGAGGTGCTGAGTGCGGGCTGGTTGCCGCCAGTGCCTGAACTTCAACTTGGCTTGCGTGAAGCGGTGCGCGAGGCTAGCGGCGAATCCGAACTTGATGCCGACGCTTTCCTCAGCAAGGTCTACCGCAACCAGGCGTAGTTCCCTTGCTGTTCGAGCTGCCGTCATGGCAGCTCGCTTCCGTTCATCCTGAAAGTTCAATCAAAATAAGTTCTGGCTTCTTCGAAGCGCGCCGAAAACCAGCTGTTGTTCAAGCTGTCGGTACGCACCTTGCCGTTGCGACTGGGTGCATGGACAAAGCGCTGATCGCCAATGTAGATGCCGACGTGAGAGTGTGGGCGATTGGCGGTGTTGAAGAACACAAGATCACCAGGCCTCAGTCGCGCAAGATCGACGCTCCGGCCCCTTCTGGCAATATCCGCTGCCGAGCCGTTGAGCTTGATGCCCGCAGCGCGATCAAACACGTAGGACACCATTCCGCTACAGTCCAGGCCGGCTTCAGGGTTCTTGCCGCCGAACCGATAGCCTGTTTCCACCAGTCCCAGTGCGTACAGCACCACATCGTAACCTCGAGATTCAGCATCGCTGACTACAGGTGTTGCTATCGGCCTTGTTGGCGGTAGACCGCCACATCCGGCCAGCAGCAAGACGGCCAGGATCGAGATGAGGTTCGCAGGTCCGGGAAGCGGGCGCATGGTGCAATGCTAAAACCAGAACATGATGCGATGGCAGCGAGGAAGCGCCGAAACAAGTGTCATTTATGTAACAGGGGATTGCTTGCCTAGACAATAGTTGCCTAAGCATGTAAATTCTTGCCATGGCAACCATCAATTCCGCGCGCAAGGAAAAACAGAAGCAGATCCAGCAGGAGACTTTCGGGCTGCTGCTGCTGTCGGTGCGTCTTAGCCTGATACGTCGTGGCGAACGACTGCTGGCAAGCAAGGGGTTCGACATCAATTTCACGCAGTTTCGCGTCATGCGAGCGCTCAGTCAGGCTCAGCACATGAGTGCAACGGAACTCGCGCGCAGCGTGGAGCATGATGGCGGCGCATTGACCCGCCTCATCGACAGGCTGCAGGAGAAGGGTTATGTCGGGCGCCGCCCGAACACGATCGATCGGCGTGGCATCGAGGTCTTCATGACCGACGCCGGCAAGTCAGTGTGGGAGTCGATGCAGGGATGCGTGCATGAGGTCAACGCCGAAGTCCTCGCGGCGCTTGATGACACAGAACAAAAACAGCTGTTCGACATGATGCATCGCATCCGCGATCGTCTTGATCAACCGGCGAAATGACAAGGATCAACCCCCAGTGACATTGAACAGAAAATTACAAGGCAGTGCAACGGCATCGGTTGTCATGGTGGCCATTCTGGCACTGGGTGGCTGTGTCAGCAGTGACGGACTGTCCACCAAGGGCCGGATGACCGACATCTCGGCCCTATCCGCCGGCAAGTCACTCGACGTCTCGTCGACTCGTGGTTCGACCAGATTTGCTTCCACCTGGCCTGCTGCCGACTGGTGGCACGCGCTGGGTGATCCGCAGCTTGACGCCTTGATCGACGAGGCCATGCAAGGCAACCCGGATCTCACGGCGGCTGATGCCCGCCTGCGCAAGGCGATGGCATCGGCAGTGGCGGCAGATGCAGCGCGCAAACCGAACATATCCGGCTCGGCGAGCGTGCAGGCCATTCATGTTCCCAGCGACGTCCTGCCCGGTGGTGCGACTGACGAAGACTTCACGCCAAAGATACTCGGCTTGAGCGGCAGCTACAGCGGCAGTCTACTTGGCATGCGCCACGCCACCTGGGAGGCGGCCTTGGGCCGTGAGCACGCCATGGAAGTGGAAACAAGGGCTGCACGGCTGGCACTTTCCGCCGAGGTCACCAGAACCTATGCCCGCCTGGCGCATGCCCATTTCGCACATGATCTGGCAGCGCAGGACGTCGAGCGATCCAGCAGCTTTCTTGCGTTGACCACCCAACGTGTCAAGGCCGGCATTGACGGCATGCAGCAGCAGCGACTGGCTGAGGCATCGTCGGCATCCTCGCGCAAGCAACTTGAACAGGCATCGCACGAAATAGAGAGAGAACAAATCGCCCTCGCCGTCCTGGTCGGCAAAGGGCCGGACCGGGGGATGGAGATTGGTCGTCCCGCCATGCTGCACCCGGTGGCGCTGGCATTGCCGGACAACCTGCCCGCCGACCTGCTCGGCCGTCGACCTGATATCGTCGCTGCCCGCTGGCGCGTGGAAGCGGCAGCCAAGGACATTGAAGCCGCAAAGGCCGGTTTTTACCCGAGCTTCAACCTCAATGCCGCGATCGGTCTGGTCTCGTTCCATACCGATCAACTGCTTTCCTTGCGCAGCCGCTATTTCTCGGTCGCGCCCGCGCTGTCACTGCCGATTTTTGATGCAGATCGCCTGCGTGCCGGCCTCGCTGGCGGCAATGCCGGCTTTGATCTGGCGGTAGCGGACTACAACAAGACCCTGGTGGGCGCGCTGAATGATGTCGCATTGCAGATGCGTTCCGTCCGCTCGCTGGACAACGAAGCTGCCGTGCAACGGCAGGCGGTCGAATCGGCACGTGACGGATGGCAAATGGCATCGCAGCGTTACCGGCGCGGCATCGCCAGCCAGCTTGAAACCCTGGCCATGCAGCAGGCCGTGCTGAATGCCGAGGCCGCCATGGCGGATATCGAGGCAGCGCAAATTGAATCAGCCATCAGGCTGGTGCAGTCTCTGGGTGGCGGCTATGCCGCCGCGCAAAACGAGATGCCACCGGACACCATCAACAAGAACCAGACCAGCGGGACCCCATCATGAGTGAAAACAATTCCGGGCAGACTGCCGACAGCGGCATACGCCGCAAGTATTTGCTTGGCATTGCCATCGTCGTTGCGGTTGTTGCCATTGCCAGCGTTGCCTGGTACCTGATCCACGGCCGCTGGTATGAAAGTACCGAAGATGCCTACGCCAATGGCAACGTCGTCCAGGTCACTGCCGCCGTATCCGGCACCATCGTTGAAATCGGCGTCGTTGACAACATGATGGTCCAGAGCGGGCAGCCAATGATCAAGCTCGATCCCAACGATCGCGAGGTGTCATTGCAGATGGCGGAAGCCGCGTTGGCGCACATCGTCCGGCAGGTGCGTGGCATGTACGCCAGCGTCGAGGGGCAGACTGCCGATTTGGCTGCGAAGCAGGCTGGCCTGCTTCGCGCGCGTGAGGATATCGAGCGCCGCCGCGGCCTTGATGCAAGCGGCGCCATTGCCAAGGAAGAACTGGCCCACGCCCAGGCCGCGCTTGATACGGCGGAGAGCGCCGTGGTGATGGCACGCGAACAACTGGCAACCTCGCAGGCAATGACCGATGACACCCTGTTGGCGACCCACCCCGATGTCAGGGCCGCTGCTGCCGGCGTGCGCAAGTCCTACCTCGACTATGCGCGCAGCACGCTTCAGGCGCCGATGGCCGGTTACATCACGCAGCGCAGTGCCCAGGTCGGACAGCATGTCAATGTGGGGGTACCGTTGATGGCACTGGTTCCGCTGGAGCAGATATGGGTCGATGCCAACTTCAAAGAAACCCAGCTCCAGCACATGCGCATCGGTCAGCCGGTCGAGGTTCATTCCGATTTGTATGGCAGCGACGTGACCTACCACGGTCGTGTCGAAAGCCTCGGTATCGGTACCGGCAGCGCGATGTCGCTGTTGCCCGCACAGAATGCAACCGGCAACTGGATCAAGATTGTCCAGCGGGTGCCGGTTCGCATTGCACTCGATCCGAAAGAGCTGACCGAGCATCCTTTGCGGATCGGTTTGTCCATGCACGTCGACGTGGACATGCATGATCGCAGCGGGCCGATGCTGGCGCAGTCCACCCCGGGCAAGGCGGTGTATTCGACGACGGTTTACGCGCAGCAGCTTGCAGCTGCCGATGCCCGCATCACGTCGATCATTCGCAGCAACTCCGGGCGGGCTGCCACTGCCGACGAAGCCAAGAAACACCCATGAACGCGGCCTTCAGCCCGCGCAACCTGGCCCTCACAACCGTGGGCCTGACGATGGCCATCTTCATGCAGGTGCTGGATTCGACCATCGCCAACGTCGCGGTGCCCACCATTGCCGGCAATCTGGGCGGCAGCGCCCAGCAGGGCACCTGGGTGATTACCGCCTTCACCGTGAGCATGGCCATTTCGTTGCCGCTTACCGGCTGGATGTCACGCCGGTTTGGCGAAGTGAAGCTGTTCATTGCGGCGACCATGGCGTTTACGGTGATGTCGCTTCTGTGTGGCACGGCGCGCAGCATGGGCATGCTGATCGTGTTTCGTGCCCTGCAGGGATTCGTGGCGGGGCCGATGTACCCGGTGACGCAATCACTGATGATTGCCATATTCCCGCCGCAGAAGCGCGCAATGGCGCTGGCGCTGATCTCGATGATCGCCGTGGTGGCGCCGATCGCCGGCCCGATTCTCGGCGGCTGGATTACGGACGACTACGCCTGGCCCTGGATTTTCTTCATCAACGTGCCGATCGGCATCTTCGCCTGTCTGGTGGCCTGGGCGCAGATGCGCCACAAGCCGGAGCAGACCGAACGCCGACCCATGGATTATGTCGGGCTGGCGACGCTGGTCCTCGGGGTAGGGGCCTTGCAGATACTGCTCGATACCGGCAATGATGAAGACTGGTTCTCGTCCAACATGATCGTCGGCCTGGCGATCGTGTCGGCGATATCGATTGCGATATTCCTGGTCTGGGAGCTGACTGAAGAACATCCCATCGTCAATCTGCGCATCTTTCGCCATCGTAACTTCACCGTCGGGACCATCGCCTATACCTTTGCCTATGGCGCCTTTTTTGGCGGAGGCCTGCTGGTTCCACTATGGCTGCAGACCCAGATGGGGTACACCGCGCTCTGGTCAGGTCTTGCTGTGGCGCCGCTGGGGATATTCCCCATCCTGCTGGCGCCATTGATCGGAAAGTATTCCCACCTCTTTGAATTGCGGTCGCTGGCCAGCGTCGCGCTGCTGGTGTTCGGCGGCGTGTTCTTTGCCCGTAGCGCATTCAACATCGATGTCGATTTCGAGCACGTCGCCTTCCTGCAGCTATTGCAGGGACTTGGCATCTCGCTGTTCTTCATGCCGCTGCTGACCATCCTGCTTTCCGATTTGGCGGGACACGAAATCGCCGAAGGTTCCGGCATGGCAACTTTCATGCGAACGCTGGGTGGCAGCTTCGCGGTGTCGATCACGACCTACCTCTGGAATCATCGCGCCATCGTCCACCACGCGCAGCTGGCAGAGAAATTTGCACCATCAAGCCCCGAAACGCAGCAAGTGGTCCAGACACTTGGCGGCGGCAACGTGCAGTCGGCAATGGCCAAGCTGGATATGCTCATCACCCAGCAATCCTTCCAGATTGCGTTCAACGAAATCTTTCTCGCCCTCGCCCTGACCCTGGTGGCGATGATTGTCCTCATCTGGTTTGCCAAGCCACCCTTCTTCAAGGCCGTCGCCAGCCCGGCGGCGCCAGCAGCACCGGCCGAACATTGAACGCTACGACAGCCGGCTACAGCGAACTGTCGTAGTCGATGATCAGCGGTGCGTGATCGCTGAAAAACTTGTCCTTGTACACCGCCGCGCCTCTGGCGCTTGCCGCAATCTCCGGCGTGGCGATCTGGTAGTCGATGCGCCAACCCACGTTCTTGGCCCGCGCCTGGCCGCGGTTCGACCACCACGTGTAGGCCTCACCTTCCTTGTCCGGATGCACACTGCGGTAGACGTCCACCCAGCCAATTTCATCGAAGATATGGGTCAGCCATGCACGCTCCTCGGGGAGGAAGCCGGAGTTTTTCAGGTTGCCTTTCCAGTTCTTCAGGTCGATCTCCTTGTGTGCGATATTCCAGTCGCCGCACAGGATGATTTCGCGGCCCTCGGCACGCAGCGACTTGAGAATCGGGGCGAACAGTTTCATGAAGCGGAACTTCGCCTCCTGCCGCTCGGGGGAACTTGATCCCGAAGGCAGATAAAGCGAAATCACCGAGAGCTTCAGCTTTGCCGAGTCGAAGTCAGCGCGCAGATAGCGACCTTCAGCATCAAACTCGGGATCGCCGATACCCTCGCTGATCCGGTCGGGCTTGTGCCGCGAATAGATGCCGACGCCGCTGTAGCCCTTTTTTTCGGCGCAGTGAAACCAGCCGCCGTAACCGTCGGGCGCCTTCATCTGTTCATTGAGGTCCGGCAGCTGCGCCTTCAGCTCCTGCAGGCAGACGATGTCGGCATTGGACGCCGACAGCCAGTCAAACACGCCCTTGGTCGCCGCGGAACGGATGCCATTGAGATTGAGCGAAACGACTTTAAGCATGGCAAACCTTTCATGTGGGGGCGGCGCCGTGACGGAAGCGGTAAAATCAACGGCCTATGACAACGACAGATTTTAGCCGCGAATTCATCGCCTTCGCCTGCGATCGCGGCGTACTCCGCTTTGGCGAATTCCAGACCAAGGCCGGGCGCCTGTCGCCCTACTTCTTCAATGCCGGCTTGTTCAACGATGGCGATTCCATGGCCCGGCTGTGCGACTTCTATGCGCGCGCCATCCTGGCCTCGGGATTGAAGTTCGACGTGCTGTTCGGGCCGGCCTACAAGGGCATTCCGCTGGTCGCCGGCATAGCGATTGCGCTTTCCGGCCATGGCCGCAACGTGCCGTTCTGCTATAACCGCAAGGAAACCAAGGATCACGGCGAAGGCGGCACGCTGGTGGGCGCCCCACTCCACGGCCAGGTCCTGATTGTGGACGATGTCATTTCGGCAGGCACTTCGGTGCGGGAGTCGGTGGAACTCATCCGCGCTGCCGGGGCGACGCCGGCGGGGGTGGTCATCGCGCTGGATCGGCAGGAAAAGGGCAGCGGCGAGATGTCGGCAGTGCAAGAAGTTGAAAGTGGCTATAACATGCCGGTGTTGAGTGTTGCCTCGCTCAAGGATTTGATTGCATTCTTGTCTGGCAACAGGGAGTTGGAACGCAATCTGGATGCAGTAAGCCGCTATCGCGAACAGTACGGAACAAGAGAGGATTGAATATGTCGATCAACATCACGAGTCGCAACGCCTGCATTGCTTCAATCTTGCTGGTGCTGTTCGGAATCGCCAGCCCCGCTGCCCATGCCGCCCGCACCTTCTGCTGCAGCGATGACAAAAAGCAGCAGCGTTGTGGCGATGTTCTGCCGGAGGCGTGCCGCAACCGTGCCTATGTCGAGTACAACGAAGCCGGCATGCGCGTGCGCAATGTCGAACGTCCGCTTACCGAAGCCGAACAGGCAGCCAGGGACGCAGACGAGAAGAAGAAACGCGAACTGGCTGATGCAGCAGCGCAGCAGCAGCGCAGCGACCAAGCCTTGCTCAGCACCTATGCCGATGACAAGGATCTGAATACCGCCCGTGATCGTGCCGTCGGAGAACTGGAGCGTTCAATCAAGTCGTCACAAGAAAAACTGGATGAGCTCAACAAGTCGAAGATCAAGATTGCCGGTGAAACCGAGTTCTTCAAGAACAAGCCGCTGCCGGCCGACTTGAAGCGGAAGATGGCCCGCAATCAGATGGCGATTGAAGAACTGCAGGCTGCCATTGCCGAGAAGAAGAAGGACCTCGCCGATACCAACACCAAGTTCGATGGCTTCGCCAAGCGCCTTCAGGAGCTGAAAGCCAAAGACAAGGCCGGCAAGACGAATTAGCCAGCCGTCAGTTTTTTGCGCAGCAGGTCATTTACCTGCTGCGGATTGGCCTTGCCCTTGGTGGCTTTCATCGCTTGGCCCACCAATGCGTTAAAGGCCTTGTCCTTGCCGGCACGGAACTCTTCCACCGACTTCTGGTTCGCGGCCAGCACCTCGTCAATGATCTGCTCGATGGCGCCGGTATCGGTGATCTGTTTAAGGCCCTGCTTGTCGATGATGTCGTCGGCATTGACACCCTCGCCATTCCATAGCGCTTCAAACACCTTTTTGGCGATGTTGTTGGAGATCGTGTTGTCGGTGATGCGCTGGATGAGGCCGGCAAGTTGCGTGGCCGAAATCGGCGAGGCATCGATCGGCATGTCGGCCTTGTTCAGGCGCGCCGCCAGATCACCCATGATCCAGTTGGCAACCGCCTTGGCGTTCGCTGCGCCGGCAGCGGATACCGCGACGACGTAGTAATCGGCCATGCCGCGCGATGCGGTCAGTATCGAGGCGTCGTAGGCTGAGAGCCCGAACTCGGCCTGAAAACGCGCTTGCATGGCAGCGGGCAGTTCCGGCATCGAGGCCTTGACGTCGCTGATCCATTCCGGCTTGATTTCCAGCGGCAGCAGATCGGGATCGGGGAAGTAGCGGTAATCCTGCGCGTCTTCCTTGCTGCGCATGGCGCGGGTCTCGCCCTTGTCCGGGTCGAACAGCACCGTTGCCTGTTGTATCTTGCGCCCCTCTTCAATTTCGTTGATCTGCCACTGGATCTCGTACTCGATCGCCTGCTGCATGAAACGGAAGGAATTCAGGTTCTTGATCTCGCGCCGCGTGCCGAGCGGTTCGCCCGCGCGACGCACCGACACGTTGGCATCACAGCGAAAGCTTCCTTCCTGCATGTTGCCGTCGCAAATGCCGATCCACTGCACCAGCGCATGCAGGGCCTTGGCGTAGGCCACCGCCTCTTCGGCGGAGCGCATGTCGGGCTCGGTGACGATTTCCAGTAGTGGCGTACCGGCGCGATTGAGATCAATGCCCGTCTTGCCCTGAAAGTCCTCATGCAATGATTTGCCCGCGTCTTCTTCAAGATGGGCGCGGGTCAGGTTGACGAATTTTTCAGCATCCCCGACCCGGATCGACAGACCGCCGCCCTGGACGACCGGAATTTCAAACTGGCTGATTTGGTAACCCTTGGGCAGGTCCGGATAAAAGTAGTTCTTGCGCGCAAAAATTGAACGTGGCGTGATCTGTGCACCGACCGCGAGGCCGAACTTGATCGCACACACTACCGCTTTGCGATTCAGCACCGGCAACACGCCGGGCAGCGCGATATCCACGGCGCAGGCCTGCGCATTGGGCGCAGCGCCGAAGGCGGTAGCCGCACCCGAAAAGATCTTTGATTGCGTTTGCAGTTGGGCGTGCGTTTCCAGCCCGATCACCACTTCCCACTTGTCTGTCATTGCCATAAAAATTCCGTTGTCTAGCCGCAGGTGCCGGTTGGAGCATCCAGCAGTACCGGCCAAAGATAGTCGATCGCGTCACCCGTACACATGGCAGCGCAGGCGCTGAAAGCCACCGAGACCTGGCGGCCTTGCGACCACATCCTGACCGTACATTTTGAATTGTTGCCGAGCAATTCAATGTTCGGCATTTTCTTCGTCTGGTGAAAGTCCGCCAGATTGAACTGGCAGCTGCCATGCCTGGGATGTTTCATTCGCGCATAAAAGTCCTGCACCACGGCTTCCGCGACCGTGAGTTTTACTTTTCCGGTATAGCCATTTTCGTCCGTCCACGAACAGTCAGCCGCCACCTGCACCGCACGAGCCGGCGCCAGGGTCGGCTTGACCGATGTCGTTGCAGGTCCGGTCGCAGGTCGCTGCATGCCAGCGCAGGCCGCTAGCAGGGCCGGCATGGCCAGCGCAAAATAACGAAGCAACCGTTTTTTCATCATCAAGTACCCGCGCGTCAGCATGGGCTCAGCCGGCATCCGGCGGCATTCGCGTATGCCAGTCGGTGGCCAGTTGGTATTGGTGCGCCGCGTTCAGCATCCGCGCTTCGCCAAACCAGCTGCCGATCAACTGCAGCCCCACCGGCATGCCGCCATTGCCGAATCCGCAGGGCAGTGACATGCCGGGCAGGCCGGCGAGGTTGGTCGAGATGGTGTAGATGTCGGACAGATACATCTGCACCGGATCGGCGCTTTTCTCGCCAAACCTGAAGGCGACCGAAGGTGACGCCGGGCTGGCGATCACGTCGCAGACCTTGAAGGCTTCGACAAAATCGTTGGCGATCAGGCGCCGGATCTTTTGTGCCTGCAGGTAGTAGGCATCGTAGTAACCGTGCGACAGCACGTAGGTGCCGATCAGGATGCGGCGTTTCACTTCGGCCCCAAAGCCTTCCGCACGGCTCTTGCTGTACATGTCGTTGAGGTCGCCATAGTCGGCAGCCCGATGGCCGTAACGTACACCATCGAAGCGCGAAAGGTTCGAGCTGGCTTCGGCCGGCGCAATCACGTAATACGCCGGCACCGAGAGCCCCGAATTGGGCAGATCGATTTCCACCGTCACGGCACCGAGCTTGCGGTATTCGGCAAGCGCCGCATCAACGGCGGCGCGCACGTCATCATCCATGCCGGCGCCAAAAAATTCCCTCGGCAGGCCGATGCGCAGGCCCTTGAGCGGCAGGTCGAGATCACGCGTGTAATCCTCCGTCGGGCGTTGCAGCGACGTCGAGTCGCGTACGTCAAAGCCCGCCATCGCATTCAGCATCAGCGCACAGTCTTCCGCCGACTTGGCCATCGGGCCAGCCTGATCCAGCGACGACGCGAACGCGATCATGCCGTAGCGGCTGACCACGCCATAGGTCGGCTTCAGGCCGGTCAGACCGCACAGGCTGGCCGGTTGCCGAATCGAACCGCCGGTGTCGGTGCCTGTCACCGCCGGCGCCAGCCGTGCCGCGATGCTGGCGGCCGAACCGCCGGAAGAGCCGCCGGGCACGCGGTTCAGGTCCCAGGGGTTTTTCACCGGGCCAAAGTGCGAGGTTTCGTTCGACGAGCCCATGGCGAACTCGTCCATGTTCAGCTTGCCCAGTGTCACCACACCGGCCTGCTTGAATTTTTCGACCACGGTGGCATCGTAGGGAGAGACGAAGTTCGCCAGCATCTTCGAGCCACAGGTAGTGAGCCAGCCTTCGGTACAGAAAATATCCTTGTGCGCCAGCGGAATTCCCAGCAAGGGGCCGGACTCACCCTTGGCGCGGCGGGCATCGGCACCCTTTGCCATCTCCAGCGTGCGGGCACGGTCAACCGTGACGAATGCATTCAGTACCGGGTTGCGCTGTTCGATGCGATCGAGAAACAGCGAGGCCAGTTCGACAGCCGATATCTGTTTCGCGCCCAGTGCGGCCGAGAGTTGTTTGAGAGATGCGTTGATCATTCAACGACTTTCGGCACGAGGTACAGGCCGGCCTCGACATCCGGCGCCACAGCCTGAAATGCAGCGCGCCGATCGGCTTCGCTCACCTTGTCCTCGCGTAGCCTTTGCACCACATCAACGGCATGTGACATGGGGGCAATCCCCTTGGTATCGACGGACTGGAGCTGCTCGATGAAACCAAAGATTCCGTTGAGCTGCTCGCGGGTGGCATCAGCCTCGGTGCTTGAGAGCTCTATTCTGGCCAACCGGGCAATGCGGGTGACCTCTTCCAGATTCAGGGACATGGGAAAGTGCGGGCAAATGAAGGGAAATGGGGCAATTAGGGGGTAAATTGCAAGCGCGTTAGGGTATCATAAGCGCCACTTTCGCCCCACCCTGTTTTTACCTGTCGCCCACCGCAAGGGCGCACCATTACTGATAAGAGACAACGATGTTCGGCTTCCTCCGTTCCTATTTTTCCAACGATCTGGCCATCGACCTCGGCACCGCCAACACGTTGATCTACGTGCGCGGCCAAGGCATCGTGCTGGACGAGCCCTCGGTAGTCGCCATCCGCACCGAAGGCGGCCCCAACGCCAAAAAAACCATCCAGGCCGTCGGCCATGCCGCCAAGCAGATGCTGGGCAAGACGCCGGGCAACATCACCGCCATCCGCCCGATGAAAGACGGCGTGATCGCCGACTTCACCGTCACCGAGCAGATGCTCAAGCAGTTCATCAAGAAGGTGCACGACTCACGCATGTTCTCGCCCAGTCCGCGCATCA
>CANJXH010000020.1 GCA_947478755.1 Betaproteobacteria bacterium
AAATAATCCGGGTCACCGCGGCGAATGCCAGGCATGCCAATGTATATGTGGCTTTGTGCGGCGGGGTGAGCGATGCGTACCGTGCCACCCTGCGGCAGAGTAACGGCCGGCAGCTCCGTCGATGCGCCTGCCCTCGGCAAACCTGCTGTCAGGCGCTGGGCAATGGATTCAGCCTCGCTGCGTGACAGATCACCGATAATCGACACTACGGCGCGATTGGCTACGTAGTGCGTGCGATGAAAAGCCAGCAGGTCGTCACGTGTAATGGCCGACACCGAGCTTGCATCGGGTGAGACACCATATGGGTGTCCGGGATAAATCGCCGCCGCAAAACGTTTGCCTGCAATGGAATCCGGCCTCGTTTCAGCCTCTTGCAGTGCAGCGATACTGCGCGCCTTCTCACGGACCAATGCCGACTCGGCATAGCTGGGGCTTGTGACGATGGTCTGCATCAGCGAAAGCGCCGCTTCGCGCTCCTTGAGCGAACTCAGGGTGCGCAAGGCAAGTCCGGCACGATCACTGTCAACGCTGCCGGACAGGCGCGCACCGAGATCATCAATGCGTTCGGCGAGCTGTTCTTCGTCAAGTTCACCGGCGCCGCTGTCGAGCATGCCCTGCGTCAACGATGCGACGCCGGATTTTCCGCTAGGGTCAAAGGCAGAACCCGCTGGAAAATCGATCTGTACGTCAATCATTGGCAGATCGTGGCTTTCGACAAAATAGACCTTGGCTCCAGACGGTGCCACCCAATGCGCAATTTTGACGCCAGCTTGTACCTGCCAGGTGGCCAGCAACAACGCCGCAGACAGGAGAAATTTCAGTTTCTTCATTCTGTTCTCGATTCAATGGTGATGAATGGCCGGCTTTTTCGGCGCGGCGGTTTCATCTATTGGTTGCGGGTCGAGCGTTGCAACGGTCAGCGTATCGTCACCAAAGTATTTTCTGGCAACAGCCTGCACCTCGTCGGGGGTAACACTCCGTATCTTGTCCAGTATCCTGTCCGTATCGCGCCAATCCATGCCGATCACCTCCATCGCCCCGATCTCCATGGCCTGCCCCATCACCGAATCTCGCTTGAATACCTGGCCGGCAATGGTCTGTGTCTTGATGCGGGCAAGTTCCTCGGCGGATACGCCTTCGTCCTGAATGCGCTTGAGCTCGCCGCGCAATGCAGCTTCCAGTTCGATGACCGTATGCCCATCGCCCGGTTGTCCATCCATCACGAACAGTGTTTCGCCACGCGCGGTACTGTCATAGCCGGCGCCGGCCGACTGCGCGATCTTTTGTCCTCGAACCAGATTTTTTGCCAACCTCGATGATCCGCCACCATCCAGCACCGCCGAAAGCACACTGAGTGCATAGGGTTCGCGATCCTTGTCCACATTCACCAGCTTCGGCACCTTCCACGCCATTGCAATATAGGGCAGCTTGGCGGGAGCCTTGACCACCACACGCCGGATACCCTTTTGTTCCGGTTCGTTTTGCGGCTTGCGCTCGGGTAATGCATGCGACTTGATGCCACCATAGTATTTGGCGGCGAGGCGGAAAACCTCTTCGTGTTTTACGTCACCTGCGATCACGAGCCAGGCATTATTGGGTGCATACCAGGTTTTGTACCATTGCTCGGCATCGACGCGATGCATGTGAACAAGATCATCCATCCACCCGATTACCGGACGGCGATAGGGATGCGCCTGAAATGCCATTGAATGCAGGGCCTCGTGCACCAGCGATGTCGGATCGTCTTCCGTGCGCCAGCGACGCTCTTCCATGACGACCTTGATTTCCTGGTCGTATTCCTTTTGCGGGATTTGCAGGTTGGCCATGCGATCGGCTTCAAGCCTCATCATCTCGGGCAAGGCACGTGCGGGCACCTGTTGGTAGTAGGCCGTGTAGTCGTAGCTGGTGAAAGCGTTGTCACGCCCGCCTGCTGCTGCAACTCGCTGGGAAAACTCACCCGGCTTTATCTTTTTGGTGCCCTTGAACATGAGGTGCTCCAATGCATGGGCCAGCCCCGAACTGCCATCTTTTTCATCGATGCTGCCAGCGCGATACCAGACCATTTGCAGCGCGGTTGGCGCCCGATGGTCTTCCTTGACGATGACGTGGAGACCATTGGGCAAGGTGGTCTCGTAAGGGTTTGCCTGCGCGGCAGTGGTCAGTAAAACCGTGCTCGCCAGCAATGTGTTCATCAATAGCTGTTTCATAGGGTTGAAGTCGCTTTGTTAGAATGCAATCGTGCGCATACGCCTTGCGCAGTGAGCGCGCATGATAGCGCGACCCGCAAGACTCTCCCTACGACTCCCATATCCATGTTTGGTTTCCAGAAAACAAAAGAAACGGTTGAAAATCCGCCGGCGCCCGCCCCTCAGTCATCCTGGACTGAACGGCTGAAAACCGGCCTGGCGAAGACAGGCAGCCAGATCGGCGGCCTTTTTTCGCGGCGCAAAATTGATGCAGAACTCCTTGAAGAGCTGGAGACAACGCTGCTGATGGCTGATTGCGGCGTCGAAGCAACGAGCTGGCTGCTGGAACAATTGCAGATTGCGGTCCGGCGGGACAAGCTTGAAACGGCGGAGCAGTTGCGTGATGCACTTTCCGCTCTGCTGCAACAACTGCTTGCGCCACTTGAACAACCTTTGGCTCCCGAAACTGCCAAACCCTTCATCATCATGATTGCAGGTGTCAATGGCGCCGGCAAAACCACCTCCATCGGCAAGCTGGCGCGCTACTTTCAGCAACAGGGCAAGTCGGTATTGCTTGCCGCCGGTGACACCTTTCGGGCAGCAGCCAGAGATCAATTGAAGGAATGGGGAACCCGCAACAATGTGACGGTGATTTCGCAGGAATCCGGTGATTCCGCAGCCGTGATATTCGATGCCGTCAGTGCGGCTAAGGCGCGCGGCATAGACGTGTTACTGGCGGATACTGCCGGACGGCTGCCTACCCAGATGCATCTGATGGATGAAATTGCCAAAGTAAAACGTGTCATTCAGAAAGTCCAACCTGATGCGCCACACGAAGTGTTGCTGGTTCTGGACGCCAATATCGGACAAAACGCCATCCAGCAGGTGAAAGCTTTCGACAAGTCAATCGGCGTTACCGGCCTTGCCATCACAAAGCTTGATGGCAGCGCCAAAGGTGGCGTCCTGGCGGCCATTGCAAGACAGTGTCCGAAACCGGTGCGCTTCATCGGTATTGGCGAGGGTATTGATGATCTGCGCCCGTTTGTTGCCCGTGAGTTTGTGGGCGCGCTGCTCGGGCAACCCGATCAGAAGTGATGATCAAGTTTGACCGGGTTTCCAAGCGTTACCCTCATGGCATTGATGCGCTGAGTGACTTGAGCATTGAAATTGCAGATGGTGACCTGGCCATTGTCAGCGGCCATTCCGGTGCGGGCAAAAGCACTCTGTTGAAAATGATCACGGCCATGGAAAAGCCCACGGTGGGCACAGTGCTCGTCAATGGCCAGAACGTTGGCGCGCTGAAGGACGCTGGTCTGCCCTACTATCGACGCAATCTCGGAATTGTTTTTCAGGATCAGAGACTGCTGTTCGATCGCTCGGCGTTCGACAATGTGATGCTTCCACTGACAATTTCCGGTTTTCCGTCGACTGAAGCTGCCAAGCGCGTGAATGCGGCGCTCGACAAAGTCGGGCTCCTGGCTCGCGCAAAGGCAATGCCCATCGCGCTCTCGGGCGGCGAACAGCAGCGGCTTGCCATTGCCCGTGCGGTAGTGAACCGGCCAAAACTGTTGATTGCCGATGAACCAAGTGCGCATCTGGACGCCCGGACAGCTCTGGATATCGCTCAGATATTTATCGATTTTCACCGGGTCGGCGTCACAGTGATGGTATCGACGTGTGACCCCACGTTCCTTGCTGCAGAAGCTTCTTGCAGGATTGCGCTTGATCATGGACGGCTTACAAGATGATTTCCTGGCTGGCCGGACATTTTGACGCGCTGCGGGTTGCAATGCGACGACTGATTGCTGCACCTGTGAACACCCTGCTGTCATTGCTTGCCATCGGCATCGCGCTTTCGACCCCATTGGGTGGCCTGGTACTATTTGCGGCAACACAAGGCATTGCAGGCAGCAGCGCATTGCCACAAATCTCTGTGTTCATGACACTCGATACCGGCAAGAACGATGTCGTCGCCATGGAGTCGAAGCTAAAAAGGACTCAGGGGGTAGATTCGGTAAGACTGCTGACGCGGGAAACAACGCTCGCACGCATGCGCAAGACCGAAGAGCTGGCCGAGGTCATTGATGCGCTGCCACGCAATCCCTTCCCTGACGCCTTTGTCGTCGCCCCCGCCGTTGCCGAGGCTGCTGCAATTGAGCAAATGGCGGCCCAGTTGAAAACCTGGCCTAAGGTGGATCATGTGCAAATAGACTCCGCCTGGGTAGTCCGTCTAAACGCGATGCTGCGGCTGGGCAAGACTGTGCTGGTTGCCTTGTCAATTTTGCTCGGATTTGGTTTGGTCGCCATCATTTTCAGCTCAACCCGATCACAGGTGCTTGCTTTGAAGAACGAGATCGAGGTCAGCCAATTGTTGGGCGCAACAAATGCCTTCATCAGTCGCCCGTTCTTGTACGTGGGTTGGCTACAGGGGCTTTTGGGTGGATTTGTAGCCTGGATTATTGTGGCGACACTTACGTCGGCGCTCAGAAAGCCAATGGCCGATCTGGCCAAATTGTATGATGTCAGCGTGGTGATTTCGCTGCCTGACTCGGTGGCTACCTTGACGGTGCTTGCCGTCGCCAGTGCTCTGGGGTGGGTTGGCACCACTATCGCCTTGAGGCAACACCTGTGGCGGTCGTCGTTCAATCGATAGCCAAGGCGGGAACTGTCCGTCACAATCCAAGTCTCACTTGCCGTTCCCCTCACCTCATATCAATAACATCAGGAGCCACACATGCGTCGAATTGCCGCCCTCTTCGTTACTCTCATTGCCTGCCTGGCTTCCGTCAGCGCCAGTGCCGAATCCGTCGGCATTGCGGTATGCCCCTTTTTGGTCCGTGATGATCTTTCCATGCTCGGCGTCGACAAAAACACGTCATTTGCAGACAGTGACTGGGATTGGAAGCAAACACCCTCAGAAACACCCAATGCCCAGGTAATTTCGAATATGTGCATGGTCAAGATCAATACACCTGCCGGCCGGGTTGAAGTGATGTTGGCTCTGGATAGTTTCAAGGGCAAAGTGACCGAAGAGCAGGTTGGGCAATGGCTCAAGGCAAAGGGCGACCCTGAAGAAGGCGTGACGTTGATTACGGTCGGTGACTCGGTATGCGAGACTGGCAGTTATGATCTTCCCAGCGAAGCTTCAGATGGTGGCATAGCGAACGTAAATCAAATCTATGTCGCCTGTGACAAGCAAGTAGGTACTCGCCATTTGGCACTTAACATCCATGTACCCGAAGCAAGCAAGGGCATCCTGCCCAGTCCGGAGCAAACCAAGGCTATTCTGGATAAATCGGTGCAATTGCTGAACGCCTCAAAGTCCGGCCAAAGCATCTAGGCTGGAACTTTTTCCTCCATTAGCACTCTATCGCCTAGAGTGCTAATATTGCACCAATGGAGGAATGCACCATGAGTCATGCTCTGACAATTTCGAATTTCTCGTTACCGTCGACAACGGGCAGCATAGATGCCTACATTTCGGCAGCGAATCGTGTGCCGATGCTCACCGAGGCAGAGGAGATGGGGCTCGCCCGGAAACTGCGTGACGAGGGTGACCTTGAGGCTGCCAAGCATTTGGTACTTTCGCACTTGCGTCTGGTGGTATCTGTCGCTCGCGGTTACCTTGGTTACGGACTTCCCCATGCCGACCTGATTCAGGAAGGCAACATCGGCCTGATGAAAGCGGTTAAACGCTTTGACCCTGAGCGGGGCGTGCGCCTTGTCTCGTTTGCCATCCACTGGATCAAGGCCGAGATCCACGAATACATCCTCAAGAATTGGCGGCTAGTCAAGATTGCCACCACCAAGGCCCAGCGCAAACTGTTCTTCAACCTGCGCAGCATGAAACCCGGCTTTTCGGCGTTAGGTGTTGATGAGGTCAAGGCAATCTCGGCGAAACTTGGTGTCAAGCCCGAGGAGGTGGTTGAAATGGAAACGCGCCTGTCGGGCAACGATATCGCGCTTGATCCGATCAATGAAGACGAAGAAGACAATTTCGCACCTATTGCATATCTGGCCGCAGACACAAGCACCGAACCAACCGAAAGAATCGCCCGGAAGGAGCTTGATCGCTTGCACGACTCGGGACTTCAGGATGCGCTGAATGCGCTGGACGAGCGAAGCCGTGCAATCATCAGGCGGCGCTGGCTTGCCGAAGATGATGCTAACGTTGCAACGTTACATGAGCTTGCAGCAGAATATGGCGTGTCTGCCGAGCGCATTCGACAAATCGAAGCCAAAGCCTTGCAGAAAATGAAGGGGGCGCTGGTAGCCGCCTGATGCTGGTTGCTACCGGGCTTGCTTAATTGCCAGCCAGTAACGTTCTGATATCTGCAGTAATTTTCGCAGACTCTTCGCCGTCACGAACGAACAGGCGCAAACGTCCCTTTGGATCAAAGACATAAAGTCCGGCGGTATGATCAATCGAGTAGCTTCCGGGCTTTGATCCAGGCTGCTTTTGATAAAAAATCTTGAACTCTTTTGCCAGCGTTGTCGTGGCTTCTATGCTGCCATGCAAGCCTATAAATCGCGAATCAAAGGCCGGAACATATTGGGCAAGTAATTCCGGTGTGTCACGTTCAGGGTCAAGCGTGACGAACACGACTTGTACCCGCTTGGCTTCATCCCCCAATTGACTCATCACTTCATGCAGCTTGCTCATAGCCATAGGACATACGTCAGGGCATTGGGTGTAACCGAAAAACAGCACCACCGCGCTTCCTCTGTAGTCGGCAAGCTGTCTTGGCTTTCCGTCATTGTCAGCAAGACGGAAATCGCTGCCCCAGCTTGCGCCACTGACATCGGTCGCGTTGAACGTCTTTGAGCTTGGGGTTGGGCTACATGCAGATAGCGCCAGCGCCAGGATCAGCGCGCGCCACATCAGGCGAGATAGACCTGAAGGTAGTGGTCAATCAAAAGCGCTGCAAACAGCAGAGACAAATATATGATGGACCAACGGAATGACTTTTTGGCGATATCGTCACTGTATGCACGCCACACCAGCCACGAATAGCCCAGATAGATGGCATCGAGAATTATGACCGATGCAAAATAGAACCAGCTGGTCATGTGGATAGCAACGGGAACCAGGGTAATAATTGTCAAACCAATGGTGTAAAGAAAAACATGACGTCGTGTGTATGCAGCACCATGGGTCACGGGCAACATTGGCACGCCGGCCGCTGCATACTCCTTGGCGCGATAAAGCGCCAGCGTCCAGAAATGCGGAGGGGTCCATACAAAAATGATGAGAAACAGCAACCACGCCTCGGGAGGTGTCGTGTTGGTGACGGCTGCCCAGCCCAGAACCGGGGGCATTGCACCCGATGCACCACCAATCACGATGTTCTGCGACGTATTTGGCTTTAACAATACGGTGTAAATAATGGCGTAACCGACAAAGGTGGCGAGCGTCAGCCACATGGTGAGCGGATTGACCTGCCAATACAGCAGCGAAAGCCCGACACCACCAAGAACTCCTGAAACCATCAATGTTTCCAGCGACTGCACTTCCCCTCGTGGCAATGGCCGACCGCGGGTGCGTGCCATCTTGGCATCAATCTTTTGCTCAATCAGACAATTCACGGCCGCGGCGGCGGCGGCGACAAGACCGATACCAATAGTGCCAGCCCAGAGAATGCGCATTGGCACCATACCGGGTACCGCCATGAACATGCCGATCACTGCACAAAAAACAATCAGTGAAATGACCCTCGGCTTGGTCAGCTGCAAATACTGCTGCAGTCGATGTGTAGTCGAAAGAAGGGCTAGTTCGGGTGATTTCATGGCGATCAGGCGCTTGAGCTATGCTGCGGGTCAATGCGCCAATTTTACCACTGACTTATACTTCGCCGCCTCGTTTGACTCTGGAACTACCCCGTGCCTACCTCTCTGTTTGCGCTTGAAATAAAGCCTGGAACACCACAACAATTGGCCAGCGCTTGGCTGCGCTTGGGTGTAGCGGCATTGATTGGCTCAGGCGTCCTGGCTCTACTACTCGTCTTATCACGCACACCCGGTATTCAAGACAGTTTTCCGTTGAAGGATTTTTTCCGCGCTTCACTTGTCGTCCATGTCGACTTGTCGGTGATGGTGTGGTTCATGTCTTTCGCTGGCGTCTTGTGGAGCTTGGGCGGCAATAGCAAATTCGGAATATTGGGATGGATGGGTTTTTGGCTTGCCGCCATCGGCACGGCACTAATCAGCATTTCGCCCTTCTTCCCCGATAGCGAGCCGCTGCTGAACAACTACATTCCGGTATTGCAGCAACCGGTCTTCTTTGCTGGACTTTTTATATCCGGGTTCGGCTACGGCTTAACGCTGATTCGCGCACTGCTCACGACAATACCTGAGGCGCCGACGGCCTCAGGAGAAGGTGCCTTGCGTTTGGGAGTGTTCCTCTCTGCAGTCGCTGGCAGCCTCGCCCTCGCTGGGTTCTTGCTCTCCTGGCTCACCGCGCCCGCCCTGGAAGGAAAGGCATTCTACGAGGCCATCTTCTGGGGTGGTGGCCATACCCTCCAGTTTCAGCATGCTTTGTTGATGTTGGTTGCATGGTTCTGGCTGGCAAGTGCGCTAGGGGAGGCGCCGAACATAGAGCCGCGATATGTTGCAGTGTTATTTGTGATTGCCGCATTGCCTCTGGTCGCAATGCCAATCATCTATGCTCAATGGCCGGCAGGTTCGGCATATCACGTCGCCTATTTTGCCCGCATGATGGAAGCTGGTCATCCATTGATGCTGCCATTGGTTTTGCTCGCGGCTTTTTCGCTTCGCAAACTATGGAATATTAAATCGGCGGCGAAGTCGGCATTCTTCGCATCCTTTGTTTTGTTCGCGGTTGGTGGCGTTCTGGCTTACATGATTCGAGGCGTCAATGTGGTGATCCCGGCGCACTACCATGGCTCAATTGTCGGCATTACTTTGGCCTTCATGGGTCTTGCTTATGTGCTGCTCGGTCAATTGGGATTCAGTGAAGCCGACGGAAAAATGGCGCGAATGCAACCCTACGTCTATGGCTGCGGCCAATTGATGCATGTGCTTGGCCTGGCTGTGTCTGGCGGCTATGGCGTCCAACGCAAGGTGGCTGGCGCCGAACAAATGTTGACCACATTGCCGCAAAAAATTGGCATGGGCGTGATGGGCCTGGGAGGCACCGTCGCCATCGTTGGCGGAATCATGTTTGTCCTTGTCTGTCTGAAAGCAATGATGACGCCGAAATTTACATCCGCTTGACGTCGAGCAATCGTCCGAGATCTTTCATCATCCGTGCAGGCTCAGGCATTTCAGGATATCGCAGCACCGGCACCCCGTTTGGGTCAATCAACAGAATGCGTCCAACTGATGGCTGTGGCAATTTCTGTAGCCACTCGGCGTCTGAAGCAAGCAAAACGGTTCGCGGATATTGGGCGGTCAAATCGCCGTCGGGATTGCCGACTGGAGCAGTCATCCATACTTGAGCAAGCTTTTCCTTTTTGATCTCCATGGCCAAAACACTCTGCCTCATCGCATAGAGTCTTTTCCCGCACGCGGCTGTGCAGTTGAAATCGTCAACCAAGAGCAACACCCACTTGCCCTTCACCGCCTTTTCATCAAACGGCTCCCCCTTGGTTGTTTTCAGGTTCACAAAGGAGATCGGTGACGCCGTCAGAAGTTCACCGTAATTCATGCGCTTTTCAGGTTTCCAGACGTAATAAGTAAACAGCGAAAGTGCGACCGGCGCTGCACAAGCCAGGAAGATGAACAGAACGTACAGACGAGCTTTAGTCTTTGGGTGCATGGTTTTTCGCTTTGGTATTTGCCGCAAGGGCGAGGACAGAGGTAACGATTGCGAGGCCAAACCAGGTCAGGGCATAACCCCGATGCCGATCGGCACCAAGCCCACTGGCTTCTGGTGCGACCGGCACGGGCTTGAGTGGTTCGGTATTATTGGTTTGCTGATAAACGAGCGTCGGTTGAAGCATCAAACCTGACCAGGACCGAAAACGTTCGATCGTTAGGTTTTGCCAAACTTGGCCCTGCTCAACGCTTTTGGATAGTTCCAGAAAACGATTGCTTGGGGCACGCGCAATTCCGGAAAAATCGACTGGTGTTGGTGGTGTTTCTATTTTTGGCAATTCGCTACGGATTGCTGACGCGGCCACCCAACCACGATTGACGAGCACGTAATTCTCAGTGCCCGAAAGGCGCAAAGGGGTGACGACCTCGTAGCCAACATGACCCTCACGAATCTTGTTGTCGAGAAAAATTGTTTTATCTCCACGCCATTCACCCAGGACGTGAACGGCGTGAAACTCGAAGTCAGCTGACGATGCCGCCACGGTTTTTGGAAACTCGACCGGCAAGTCATTCATCGCCGACTCAGCCAGAGTCTTGAGCTTGTCTTTATGGTCCGCGCGATGTAACTGCCAGAATCCGGCGCTGAGGAAAACACAAACCACCAGACTTGTGGCGATCACAGCGGGCAAGGAAAACCCACGTACGGTTCTAGTAATATGGTCGGTCATCACTTCGGCGAAAGACGTCCTGTGCGCATTCTGGTTATCGTATTCCTGATTCTAATCATCGCCAGCCTCGGCTCCTCTTTGTTCTACGTATTCAAGGATCGCGGTTCCGGGAATCATCGCGTTGCCAAGGCACTTACCATCCGTGTCGGGTTATCAATACTATTGTTTGCAATTTTGATGTTTGGATACCGATTTGGTTTCATTGTCGGCAAGCTTTAAAACAAAACGCCGCCTGTTGAGGCGGCGTTCATTGATCCCTGCCGGGAAGAATCAGAGCCAGTAGACCAATATGAACAAGAGCAACCAAACGACGTCAACAAAGTGCCAGTACCATGCCACCGCCTCAAAGGCAAAATGGTGATCGGGTTTGAAGTGTCCGAAGATGCTACGGAACAGAATCACAATCAGCATCGTCGCACCAAGCGTCACGTGGAAGCCGTGAAAGCCGGTAAGCATGAAAAAAGTCGAGCCAAACACGCCTGTCGTCATCTTCAGGTTATGTTCGCTGTAGGCTTCATGATATTCAATAGCCTGGCAAACCAAAAAGGCAATACCCAAGGCAACCGTCAGAAACAAGCCGATGATCAGTTGCTTGCGATTGTCCTTGACCAAACCCCAGTGAGCCCAAGTAAGGGTAGCACCAGACGTCAGTAGCAACAGCGTATTAATGGCCGGAAGGCCAAAAGCTTCCATTGCCGTAAATTTTTCCTTGAATGCTGGGCCGGCGCTAGGCCAAACGTCGGAAAAATGCGGGTAGAGAAACTTGACGTTCTCGAAACTTGCCAGATCCGGTACCGAAAGGACACGGATGTAGAACAAGCCACCAAAGAATGCCGCAAAGAACATCACTTCTGAAAAAATAAACCAGCTCATGCTCCAGCGGAACGAACTGTCGACCATTTTGCTGTACTTGCCCCCTTCGGATTCACGGATCACCGTGCCAAACCAGCCAAACAACATGTAAACCAACACGCAAAACCCACCAATCAAGGTGAACTTGCCTGCGGCAACACCATTCATCGCCATTACTGCGCCACTGGCCATCAATCCCAGCGCAAGGGATCCGACGATAGGCCAGTGAGATGGCTCGGGGACAAAATAGCGGCTAGCCGTCTGACTCATTGCAAAGCTCCCAAAAATAAATTATTGAACTACTGTTTTTACTATCAGCACGATGGTCGTAACGAACAGTGCCATCATAATCACTGCGGTAAATACGATTTGCCTTATTGATAAATTGGCAAGGTCATTGTCGGATCCTGATTTCCCCCGAACGCCAAAAAAGGCACTGACTACCGTGCGAAAAAGTCGGAATGGGCTTTTCGCTGATGCAATCTCGCTCATCCCGCCTCCACTCGCCGCACAGCCTTCACTTCTGCTTTTTTCGCGTTCGTTGTGCCGCCTTCGATCTCGAAGAAAGTGTACGACAAAGTAATCGTATTTACTTCTTTCGGTAGCTCGGAATCCACTACAAAGACGACCGGCATGCGTCGCGTTTCACTCGGTCCCAACGTTTGTCGGGTAAAACAAAAACATTCAATTTTTTTGAAGTACTGCGCAACAAAACTGGGCCCATAACTGGCTATGGCCTGCCCGCTGACTGCATAGTTTCTGTCATTCGTGACTTCAAATATGGCCTGAGACATTTCACCTGGGTGCACGCGCACACTGGTTTGCAACGACTTGAACTGCCAGGGCAGATTATGTGTATTGGTATCAAACTCAACAGTCACGAAGCGAGACAGATCAACTTGGGTATTCTTTATCTGATCGGCAACACCAATATCATTTTGCCTTGTCAGCCGACACATGACGTTGTACAGCGGAACCAATCCATAACCAAACCCGAACATGACAACCACGACGCCGCCCAGCAGCATTGCCAGGGTACGTTTTTTTTTGGTCGTCTTGTTGGTTTCGGCTGTTTGCATACCTGTCACTGTTGCATCATGAACCAGCTACGAAGAATGATGCCCAGAAAACCAGAGGCAGCGATGGAACCAACAATAAACGCCACACGCAAATTGCGCGAGCGCAATTCTTTTTGCTCATCCGCTGTCATCATCGCCTTCACTTATTTGACAACAGGCGGCTCTTCAAACGTGTGATACGGTGCCGGCGACGGAACCGTCCACTCAAGGCCGGGAGCGCCCCACACATTGGCTTCCGCCTTTTTGCCGCCCTTGATGCACTTGATCACGACATAAAGGAAGAGAAGTTGTGACAAGCCAAGACCGAAAGCTCCGATTGACGACAATTTGTTGAACTCGGCAAATTGAAGTGCATAGTCGGGAATGCGGCGTGGCATTCCAGCCAAGCCAAGAAAGTGCTGGACAAAGAACGTCAGGTTGAAGAAAAACAGCGTCAACCAAAAATGCGCTTTTCCTAACGTTTCGTCATACATGTGCCCTGTCCATTTCGGCAACCAGTAATACGCACCGGCATAGGCCGAGAATACTGCCCCTGCAACCATGACGTAGTGAAAGTGGGCGACAACGTAATAAGTGTCCTGCAGCATTATGTCGACCGCAGTCACCGAAAGGACGAGGCCTGAAAATCCGCCGAGAGTGAAAAGGAACAAGAACCCGAGCGCAAACAGCATCGGGGTTTCAAATGTCAGTTCGCCCCTCCACATGGTTGCCACCCAGTTGAACACCTTTACGCCAGTCGGCACGGCGATCAACATCGTGGCATACATGAAGTAGAGCTGACCGGTGAGCGGTATGCCCGTCGTGTACATGTGGTGCGCCCACACAAAGAAGGAAATGATTGCGATGGAAGCAATCGCGTAGACCATCGAGGTATAGCCGAAAATCGGCTTGCGCGAAAAGGCCGGGATCACTTCGGAAATCACGCCAAAGGCCGGCAACGCGATGATGTACACCTCGGGATGCCCAAAGAACCAGAAGATATGCTGGAACAGGACGGGGTCGCCACCACCGGCAGCATCAAAGAAAGTGGTTCCGAAATGGCGGTCAGTCAGCAACATGGTGACCGCGCCAGCCAGTACCGGCATCACGGCAATCAGCAGATATGCAGTGATCAGCCAAGTCCAGCAGAACATCGGCATTTTCATCAGCGTCATGCCCGGAGCGCGCAAATTCAAGATGGTCGTAATGATGTTGATCGAGCCCATGATCGATGACATGCCAAGCAAATGGACGCCAAAAATCGCCATGTCCATTCCCATCCCCATCTGTATCGAAAGCGGCGGGTAAAGCGTCCAACCAGTACCTGACGCGCCGCCTGGAACAAACATCGAGCCAACGAGCATGGAACCGGCAACCGGGAGAATCCAGAAACTCCAGTTGTTCATCCGCGCAAATGCCATATCTGGCGCTCCGATCTGAAGAGGAATCATCCAGTTGGCGAAGCCAACGAAGGCAGGCATGATTGCCCCGAACACCATGATCAGCGCATGCAGGGTAATCATCTGATTGTAGAAAGCGGGAGAAACCACCTGCAACCCGGGCTGGAACAATTCTGCACGAATCACCAGGGACATGGCCCCACCCACCATGAACATGGCGAAGCTGAACCACAAATACATCGAACCGATGTCCTTGTGATTTGTAGTGGTGACCCAGCGCATCAACCCGGTTGGATGATGTCCGTGCCCGTCGTGACCGTGTTCATGTCCGTGTGCGTGATCAACTGCTGCCATGAAGCTCTCCTTGAATGCTGGGTAGTTGCCACCGACCTTTCAGCCGACGGCTTGTCATATCCGAAATAATTAACGCGCTGCCTTGATTTCTGACGGCTGAATCACTTCGCCGGTCTTGTTGCTCCAGCTGTTGCGCTCGTACGTGATCACAGCGGCAATATCGGCATCCGATAGCTGTTTGCCAAAAGCAGCCATCGCGGTTCCTGCCTTGCCGTTCAGCACTCGGCTGATGTGTTCGGCTTTCGGGCCGGTTGCAATCGGCGAACCATCAAGCGCCTTGAATGCACCCGGAATTCCTTTGCCGTTTGCCTGGTGACAGGCTACACAATTGGTCGCGTAAACCTTCTCACCATAGGCTTTTGATTCATCAAGCGTCCATACCTTGTTCGGGTCTCCCGCAGCAGCAGCCATCTTCTTTTTTTGATCTTCTACCCAAGCAGCGTATTTTTCGTCCGAAACAACTTCGACAACAATGGGCATGAAGCCGTGATCCTTGCCGCAAAGCTCGGAGCACTGACCGCGGTATGTACCTTCCTTTTCCACCCGGAAAGCGGTATCACGAATGAAGCCCGGAACCGCATCCTGCTTGATGGCAAACGCCGGCATGGCCCACGAATGGATAACGTCATTGGCGGTAGTAAGAATGCGGATCTTCTTGTTTACAGGCACAACGATCGGGTTGTCGACTTCGAGCAGATAGTTTTCGCCTTTAGGCTCTTGTCCGTTGATCTGGGCCTGGGGGGTTGAAAGCGTGCTGATGAACTTGATTCCCTCGCCATCACCCTTCAAATAGTCGTAACCCCACTTCCATTGATATCCGGTCACCTTGATGGTGATATCGGGCTCAGAGGTGTCCTTCATTGCGATCAGGGCCTTGGTGGCGGGAACCGCTATGACGATAAGGATCAGAAAGGGAACAATGGTCCAGGCAAGCTCAACCAGGGTGTTTTCGTGGAACGAAGCAGCCTTGTGACCTACCGACTTGCGATGCGCGTACAACGAATAGCCAAGCACCGCAAAAACCACGACAAAAATGACCAGACAGACCATCGTCATCCAGTTGTGCAGGTGGTAGGCGGACAAGCCAGTGGCGGAAACCGGGGGCTCCATGTTGTACTCATATTTGGCCATGGCCAAGCTGGGCAACAGCGCAAAAAACAGCCCAATGGAACCCATTTTCGCGCCAAGGTGTTTGGCTAGTCTATAAACGGTGAGATTCACCCTTTTTCTCCCTGAAGTACAAAAATTATCTGTGCTGTCAGAGGCCTAACCCGATTTCAACTCCCTGGGGAATTGAGGTTTTGCCTTGACCCAATCTCGTAAGGGCGGAATTCTAGCGCAAGAGCAGCGATAACTGCGTCAAATTGACGCACCCGAATTGCCAGAAATGAGCAGGAAAAGGCAGAAATCGAAAAAGGCGTGACAAAACTTAATTGATCGATATAATAGGCCTCAAGTAAATCGTCACCTGAAAGCCAAGGTTTCGGTTGAGGAACATAAGGAGGAGGAGACGGCCCGCGGAGAAATCCCCGGGCCGTGTTGTTTTTTACGGTCGCCGTTTTGGTGGTAAAGCCGGCTGCGCCAACGCGCTGGATGTTTCTCAGCTCGGCACCGGGGTTGGATCTACCTCGATGCGTTCATTGCGCACCCGCACCTTGAAGATCTTTACAGGACGAGTCGCCACGTTGTTGGTTGGCTTGCCGCTCGCCAGATCAAAGCACGCACCATGTTTCGGGCAACTGATGATGCCGTCCTCGATGTCGCCTCCTGCAAGCGGCTGAAAGGCATGGGTACATCTGTCTTCAATCGCGAACAGGCCCGCGTCGGTATTGCATAACAGGACGCGGGTGGTTCGAACAAAAACCGATTTCTGCGAATCCGGAGGCAACTCGCTCAATGCCAGCGTATCAAGGAAGCCCTCGTTTTTGACTTCCTGATTCATTCAAGTCCCAGCGTCTTCGATAGCAAATTGTGGAAATGCTGGATACGCTGCTCCTGATAACGGCCCAGCGTATTCTTGCTGTGTGCGGAGTGTGCCGGCCTCAAGCCAAGTTGGATATTCCCGAGGTTGGACAGATCCTGGTCAAAAATGTGGGCAGCCAATCCGAACTCCGGCGCCTTGTCCGAAAAGAAATCGTCGAAATCAAGGTAATTGATCTTTACCGGCGGCGGACAAACCCCATTGCCCGGCAGCGGCGAGGTAAGCCGCACATTCATGACTGATTCATTGGGGTTGTCGCCATAGGGCAGGAACTGATAAATCAGCGGCAAGCCCTCGCCGAACCAGGGGAAGAAGTTGGGGAACATGAAAAACTGGGTCGTGTCGACCATTTCGGAGTCGCAACGCTCGGAGAAGTCGCGCCCAAGGGCTTGTCCCATGGTTTCGCGGCGCCATGCGGCCAGCTGTGCCCTGGCATTTCCTTTGGAGGCGTCGATTTTCGGTGGTTCCAGACCCATTGCCATGGCGAACAACTGCGCCAAGCCATCAACGGCCACTTGCGTCGACGCCTTATCGCCCAGATGCGGGCTGGGAATCGCAAGCGGAGTGATCAGTCGGCTGATGTCGCCATTTTCGCTCGGCCATATGTCGTATTTGGTTGACGCATCTCCGCTGAAGGGCAGCGCATCGGAATGGGTCTCGACCACGTGGTAAGACTCCATGAAAGCCTCTTGAAGTATCTTCCAGTTGGCGCGGATTTTCTTGCTGACGTGGGCAAAGGTAAAACGATCGCCATGGCCACGATCCTTGAAGGCCTCCGGCAACAATCCCATCTGGCTCGAAAGCGGTGCGGCATCGGGATCCGGATTGATGAAGATGAATCCTTCCCACACTTCGAGCTTGGCTTCCGGCAGACGGTACTTGTCTGCATCAACACCAGGAAAATCCCATGAGCTGGGTACATTCTTGAGACTGCCATCCGGGTTCCATTCCCATGCGTGGAAAGAACAACGGATGGAGCTACCTGAAACCTGGGCACTTACCAGTCGGTTGCCGCGATGCAGACAGGCATTATTGAAAGCGCGAAACTCATTGGCGCCGCTACGCACAATGAAATACGAAAGCTCAGCACCCACGTCGTAGGGCATGCGATCCCCGATATTCGGCAGATCTTCGACGCGGCAGGCGTATTGCCACGACTTCTTCCACAGTTTTTCATATTCGAGCCTGGCGAACGCAGGGTCGTAATAGCGGCTGAAAGGAATCGGATTTGCCGGCGGCACATAGTCGCTGTGCATGGTCAGGCCGGAGGGCAGTTCCTTGCTGTCCATCTTCAGCAGTTCGGAAGCCAGCGGGCTGACCTCGGACGACATTCCTTGTTTCATGATGTGCTCCTTATGCGTAATTCGGTGCAAATAAATAATTGTGTGGCGAGTGCGATCGTCGGGAAGACTCGCATCTTCGGGTCCTGCCAATTGCTGCGTGGTATCCGGCGGGCGGGCGAATTTTAGTACAACCCCTGTTACGCCAATCCGCGTCGACCGGGTCTGGCACCCTGCCGCACATCCGACGGCCCCATGGCATACGTCAATCTGTTGCCAGGGGAAGCAAAGGCTTGTGCAACTGGCGCGCCCGGCTGGAATCGAACCAGCGACCCTTGGCTTCGGAGGCCAATACTCTATCCACTGAGCTACGAGCGCGAGGGCGCGAAGAATAGCGCTTTTCACACCCCCCGTCCAATCAAAAGCCGCTTCGCGAGGGGCAAATTGGCTATAATCGCGCGCTAAATTTCAATCGCTCCTACCTTTGTTCCAAAGGAAATTTCATGTCTGACGAACACAACGAACACGAATTCAATGTGGTACCGCTACTCGTAGGTACCGTCATCCTGGTCGCCATCATCATCACCCTCGCCGTTGTCCTCGGCAATGGCGAAAAGCGCCCGCAAGAAGGTGTTGAGGCGCGTATCGCCCCTGTTGCCCAACCGGTCGAGGCGGTGGTCAGCGCGCCCGCCGGCGCCCGCACCGGCGAACAGCTGGTACAGGCTGCCTGCTTTTCGTGCCATGGCACCGGCGCTGCCGGCGCACCCAAGATCGGCGACAAGGCCGCCTGGGCCCCGCGCATCGCGCTTGGACTGAATGGTTTGCTGAAGTCGGCCATTGCCGGCAAGAATGCCATGCCGCCCCGCGGCGGATCCGATGCTACGGATGCCGAACTCGCACGCGCCATTGCCTTCATGGCCAACCAGTCCGGCGCGAGCTTCAACGCACCCAAATAATCGCTGCGTAATCTCAGCGGGCCATCGGCTCGCATCAAACAAAAGGGACAGCACATGCTGTCCCTTTTGTTTTCAGGTGTCGGCAAGCATGGCCCGGAACTGCGCCAGTTTGGCACGGCCCGCGGTCTTTTCCGCCGGCTTGTCTTCGCCGTTGCCACCGTGGCGAATGTCATCGCCCATCTCGGCGATGAAGCGCGACGGTTCGCAGTTTCGCCATTCCTTGCCCATTGCGCGCTTGCGGCAATGGCTGACATTCAGGCTGTTGCGTGCCCGCGTAATACCGACATACATCAGGCGCCGCTCTTCCTCGATTTTTTCCGGCGCGACCGATTCGCGATGCGGCAGGACACCTTCTTCGATGCCTACCAGAAAGACATGGCGGAACTCCAGTCCTTTTGCCGCATGCAACGTCGCCAGCTGTACCGAGTCATGGTCCGACTCGTTGCCGTCCAGCATGGAAAGCAGTGCAATCGTCTGTGTGAGTTCGGGCAACTTTTTGTCCTCCTCGTCGCCCTTCTTCGCCAGCCATTCAAGAAAGTCGGAAACATTGGCCCATTTCGTCTCCGCGTCACGCGGGTCACAACTGTCGAACAGCCATGCCTCGTAGCCAATCGCCTTGACCATGTCGTAGAGCACCGTGCGCGCCGCCTCGCGTTGTGATTTCGCCTCGAAGCGATTGATGAACTGCCCGAACTCGCGGACCGCCGCCAGTTGCTTGGCGTTCACATGCTGCTCTGCCCCGGTTTCGAATGCGGCCGCGAACAGGCTGACATGACGAATGCCGGCATAGCGGCCAAGCGCCTCCAGCGTGGTGCTGCCAATGCCGCGTTTCGGCGTGGTCACGGCACGGATGAACGCAGGGTCGTCATCAACATTGGCCAGCAGGCGCAGATAGCTGATCAGGTCCTTGATTTCCGCGCGATCAAAAAAAGACTGGCCGCCAGAAAGCTCATAGGGAATCTTGTGGTCACGCAATTGCTGCTCAAAGGGCCGCGCCTGGAAATTGCCGCGATACAGGATGGCGTAATCCGACCACTTGCCACGGTGCTCGAACTTGTGTGCCATCAGCCGCGCCACGACCCACTCGGCTTCATGCTCGCCGTCGCGGCAGGCGTGCACGTGGATCGAGTCACCATGCCCAAGCTCCGACCACAGGCGCTTCTCGAATATCTTCGGATTGTTCGCAATCAAGGCATTCGCTGCCTTGAGAATGCGCGTCGTCGAACGATAGTTCTGCTCCAGCTTGATCACCTTGAGCAGGGGATAGTCATCGCGCAGCAGGTTGATGTTTTCGCTGTCCGCCCCGCGCCAGCCGTATATCGACTGATCGTCATCGCCGACAGCCGTAAAGGAAGCGCGCGGCCCGGCCAGCAGCTTCATCAGCGTGTACTGGCAACGATTGGTGTCCTGATATTCGTCAACCAGCAAGTGCCGAATCCGGCCTTGCCAATTGCCGAGCACGTCAGCATTTTTCTCGAAGAGAGTGACCGGCAGGCGAATCAGGTCATCGAAATCCACTGCCTGATAAGCGCGCAGCGTCTGTTCGTAACGCGCATAAACCGCTGCAGCCGCAGTCTCCAGCGCACCGTCGGCCATCTTGAGCGCCTGGTCCGGATCGAGCAAGGCGTTCTTCCACAGCGAGATCCTGCTCTGCACCGCGCGTATCTGCGCCTTGTCGTGGCTGCCGAGCAGATCCTGGAACAGATTGAAGACGTCCGACGAATCGAGGATCGAAAAGCCGGGTTTCAAGCCGACATGACGCGCCTCCTGCCGCAGTATGCGGACGCCAAGCGAGTGAAAGGTCGATACCGTCAGGCCCGTGGTACTGCGCTCGCCCATCAGCTTGGCAACGCGCTCCTGCATTTCGCGTGCCGCCTTGTTGGTAAATGTGATGGCTGCGATATGCGCCGGGCTCATGCCGCATTCCTCGATCAGCCAGGCGATCTTGCGCGTGATGACGCTGGTCTTGCCGCTGCCTGCACCCGCCAGCACCAGCAGCGGGCCGTCGAGATAATGCGCCGCCTCGCGCTGAGGCGCATTCAGTTGTGCTGACATGGCAATTCGCTTCCGGGAGCAGCGTCTATTTCAGCGCGCCGAATACTTTGCGGGCGAGGCCGCTTGCGGCCGACACCGGGTCCTTGCGGATCGACTTTTCTTCCTCGGCGATCATGAGGTAAAGACCGTCCAGCGCCTTCCCGGTGACATAGTCATCAAGGTGCGCATCCTTCTCGTTCATCAGGCCGAAGCGCGATGCCTTGCCAGCAAGCTCGTCGTATTTCTCGGTCAGCTTCACCTTTGCCATCGCCTTTTGCACGATGGGTTTGAACTTCAGCGCCAGAGGGTCAGCCGTCGTGCGCCGAAAATATTGTGTCGCACTGTCATCACCTCCCTGCAGGATGCCCTTGGCGTCTTCCACTGACATCTTCTTGATCGAACCGACCAGCAGCGCCTTCGCTTCGGGCATCGCGGCCTCGGCAGCATGGTTCATCGTCGCATCAAGCTCGTCGGCATACTTGCCCATGCCGAACTTGCGCAGGGTCCCTTCGAGTTTTTTCACGCTGGGTGGCAGCGGAATTTTCACCTTGGGGTTGTTCAGGAAACCGCCATCACTGCCGAGGCTGGTGACGGCCTTGGTCGCTCCCTGCATCAATGCCTCCTTGAGGCCGCCGGTAGCATCTTTTTTGGTCAGGTCGTCAATCGACAAGGCATTTGCCTGACAAACCACTCCCAAAGTGACAAGCGCAACTAAAAGGCCGAAAATTGGTCGCATGGTGTGATGTCCGGACAGGAAAATCGACGTGAAAAACAAATGGATGGTGGCGGCAATTGCAGTGGTGATCGCAGTTGCGGGCGTAATGATTCTCTCACAGAAAACCAGGGCTCCCGACATCAGCGTCGCCACACTGGGCGGCAAACCACTGGCGTTGAAAGACCTGCGTGGCAAGGTGGTGCTGGTGAATTTCTGGGCCACCACCTGCACCACCTGTGTCGGCGAAATGCCGCAGATGGTCGAGACCTACAAGGCACTAGCACCTCAGGGCTACGAGATGGTCGCCATCGCGATGGACTACGATCGCCCGGACTGGGTGCTCAACTACACTCAGAAAAATGCTTTGCCGTTTACAGTGGCGCTCGACATCAAGGGTGAAGCAGCGCAGGCCTTCGGTGGCGTGCGCCTGACACCGACCAGCTTCCTGATCGACAAGCAGGGGCGAATCGTGCAGCAGTTCCTCGGTGCGCCCGATTTCCCTGCCTTGCGCAATCGCATCCAGGCGCTACTCAAGCAATCTGTCTGAATAAACTGAGGTTTTCGAAAGGAACCGATATGTACGGTTATCAATCTTCGTTGCAGGCCATCGACGCACACACCGCAGAAATCATGACCTATTTGTCGATCACCGTGTTCGCTGCGTTTTTCTATTTTGTGGTTGCCTTCGTCATGGCGATCAAACAGAAGGTCTATGTAGTGCCGTTCATCGGCGCCGCACTGTTTTTCTGGCACGACCTCACCTTTGTGTTGCAGTACGACCTCTGGTTTCACGTCTACAACCACTGGTGGGTGAAAATGTGGTGGTACTCGCTGGTAGGCACGGTGGCATTCGAGCTGCTGATGATCTGGCAGGTATATCGCTACGGGCACATGGAGCTGTGGCCGAATCTTTCTCGCGGCGCTTTTGGTGCCCTCATTGTGCTCGGCACCCTGGGTACCGGCGCAATGTGGTACCTGATCAAGGTCTCGATGAACGACGAGTTGTTCTTCATCACCTTTGTCGTTACCGCCGTATTCTCGGTGCCCTTCCACACCGCGATCATGTCGCGGCGCCAGTCGCGTGCCGGTCAGTCGATCGTGATGAACCTCGCTACCATCGTCATGATGTGGTGCGAAACTGCTGCGTTTGCCAGCGCAGACCCCTTTTTCAAATCGCCGCCGTTCCTGATTTTCGTCGCCGCCTTCACCGTATGGCCGCTGGTGAATATCTACCTGATGCTGCAATTCCCCAAGTATCAGGCCGCAAAGGCCTGAAGACGCTGGCTGGTCTAGCGCACCTGCGCAGCCGAATGTGCCTGCTGGTCGGCGTGGTAGGAGCTGCGCACCATCGGCGCACTGGCAGCATGGGTGAAGCCCATCGCCTCGGCCTCGCGCTGGAACATCGCGAATACATCAGGATGTACGTAGCGCAGTACCGGCAGATGGTGCTTTGACGGCGCGAGGTATTGGCCGACCGTCAGCATCTCGATGTTGTGGGCGCGCATGTCGCGCAGCACTTCCATGATCTCTTCGTCGGTCTCGCCCAGGCCCAGCATCAGGCCGGACTTGGTCGGCACTGACGGATGGCGTGCCTTGAAGGCCTTCAGCAAGTCGAGCGAATGCTGGTAGTCGGAGCCGGGACGCGCCTGCTTGTACAGACGCGGCACCGTTTCCAGATTGTGGTTCATCACGTCCGGCGGGCATTGGGCAAATATTTCCAGCGCGATGTCGAGTCGGCCACGAAAATCCGGCACCAGCACCTCGATCTTCGTCTGCGGTGATTGTTCGCGAATCTCGCGGATGCAATCAACAAAATGCTGTGCGCCGCCATCGCGCAGATCGTCACGATCAACGCTGGTGATCACCACGTACTTGAGCTTCAGCGCGGCGATGGTGGTCGCAAGCTTTTTCGGTTCATCGGTATCGAGCGGCAAGGGCTTGCCATGGCCGACGTCACAGAAGGGGCAGCGCCGCGTACACAGGTCGCCCATGATCATGAAGGTGGCCGTGCCGTTGCCGAAGCATTCGCCGATATTGGGGCAGGTCGCTTCCTCACACACCGTGTGCAGCTTGTGCTCGCGCAGGATCTGCTTCACTTCGTCGAAGCGCGATGCGCTGCCGCCCGCCTTGACGCGAATCCACGAAGGTTTGGGCAAGGTCGTTTCCAGTGGCACGATCTTGATCGGAATGCGCGCTGTCTTTGCTTCGCCGGTTTGCTTTACGCCACGTTCAGCCATTCTCAGTTTCCAATTTGGTTTCCAGTTGTTCTGCCAAGTGTGCAACCAGTTTATCGCCGATCACCTGCATATCATCCATCGTGACCGGCTGCTGCGCCAGATTCTTCATTTGCGTCACCGTCATACCCGCATAGCCGCAGGGGTTGATGGCCTGATAGGGCGACAGATCCATGTCGACATTCAGGCACAGGCCGTGAAAGGTACAGCCATTCTTCACCCGCAGGCCCAGAGCGGCGATCTTGGCACCGGCCACGTAGACGCCGGGCGCACCTTCCAGGCGCTGTGCCGAAATTCCGTAGTCGGCGAGCAGATCGATCAAGGCCTGTTCCATCCTGTGCACCAGCTCGCGCACCTTGATCTCGCGCCGGCGCAGGTCTATCAACAGGTAGGCGACCAGTTGCCCGGGGCCGTGATACGTTACCTGACCGCCGCGATCGATCTTCACCACCGGGATGCCCACATCGCGCAGCAGGTGTTCGGCCTTGCCGGACTGGCCTTGCGTGAATACCGGCGGGTGTTCGAGCAGCCATATCTCGTCCCCGGTATCCGCACTGCGCGTGGCAGTGAAATCCTGCATGCGGTGCCAGGTCGATTCGTACTCGACGCGGCCCAGATGGCGGACGATCACAGCGCCACCTTTACCTGCGGATGCGCGGTCAGCTCCATGTACAGCGCGTCGAGCTGCGCCTTCGAGGTGGCGCGAATGGTGCAGGTCAGCGACAGATAGTTGCCGCCCTTGGATAAACGCATCTCGGTGGTGGCCGCATCGAAGTCCGGCGCATGGCGCAACACCACGGCGATGATCGACTGCGCAAAATCGTCGCTGCGCGCCCCCATGATCTTGACCGGGAAGTCGCTGGGGAATTCGATCAGCGATTCCTGTGTTTCCTTGCTGCTCATGCGCGCATCACCGTGGCCTTGAATTCCTGATACCAGGCATACATCCGGTGGAACACCGGGCCCGGGCTGCCGCTGCCGACACGCCTGCCATCCAGCACCGTGATCGGCAGCACTTCCTTGCCCGATGATGTCAGCCATATTTCATCTGCCGTCAGCAGTTCCGCCTCGCGGATATCGCGCACCTCGGTTGGCAATGCGTGCTTCGCGGCCAGCTCCAGCACCACGTCATAGGTCACGCCCGGCAGCATCAAGTGGTTCTTTATCGGCGCCAGCAGCACGCCGTCCTTGACGACGAAGATGTTCGATGCCGAGCCTTCGGTGAGAAAGCCATCGCGCAACAACACGGTCTCGACGCAACCCGCATCCACGGCCAGCTGCCGCAACAGGCAATTGGCCAGCAAGGCCGTGGTCTTGAGGTCGCAGCGCAGCCAGCGGATATCGGTCGCGGTGATGGCAGACACGCCCTGCTCCCGCTGCTCTACCGGCGGCGTGACCAACGGCTCGCTCATCATGAAGACCGTCGGCGTCACGACGGCCGGGAAGGCATGGTTGCGCTTCGTGTCGGCGCCGCGCGTGACTTGCAGATAAAGCGACTGGTCGTTGAAGTCCTGCGCCGCAATCAGGCGCTCGATCGCCGCCGTCCACTCGGCATTGCTCATCGGGTTCTTGATGCGGATGCCATCAAGGCTGTCCTGCAGGCGCTTGAGATGCTGGTCGAGCCGGAAAGCCTTGCGCGAATAGACGGGAATCAATTCATACACGCCATCGCCGAACAGAAAGCCGCGATCCATCACCGAGACCTTTGCCGCCTCGGCTGCTGCAAATTTGCCATTGAGGTAAACAGTATTCATCGCGCCTCCGCGTGACAGGTCGTCATTGCAGCCATAGCCGTATCGTGTCCCAACCCCGGCCCAGCATGCCGGCCAGCGGCACCGACTCCTGCGCGTAAACCGGGAACTGGCCCCAAGGCTTGCCGTCGATCAGCAGCTTGAGGTTGCCAACCTGCGTGCCCTTCTGGATCGGTGCCAGCATCGGCTGGCGTGTTTCGAGCTGTGCCTTGATGCGTTCCTTTGCCGTGCCGCGCGGCAGGGACACGACGAAATCATCCTTGAAGCCGACCGGCACCGTGGCCTCCGCGCCCTTGAACAGCTTCACCTGCGATATTGCCTGGCCCTTGCTGTAGAGCTTCACGCCATCGAAAGCCTGAAAGCCGTAGTTGAGTATCTTCAGCGATTCCTGCGTGCGCGCATCATCCGACGCCGTGCCCAGCACCACCGAGATCAGACGCCGCTCTCCGCGCTTTGCCGTGCCGATCAGGCAGTAACCCGCCGCGCTCGAATGCCCGGTCTTCAGCCCATCGGCGGTCGGGTCGAGCCACAACAGGCGATTGCGGTTGTATTGGTGAATGCCATTGAAGCTGTATTCCTTCGCCGCATGCAGGGCGTGCGATTCGGGAAAGTCGCGGATCAGCGCCGCCGCCAGCAGCGCCAGATCGCGCGCCGTCGAATAGTGCTGTGGCTGCACGCCTTCAAAATAGCCGCTGCTGTTGAGAAAGTGCGTCTTGCTCATGCCCAGCAGCGCTGCCTGGCGATTCATCACCGCGACAAATCCCTCTTCGCTGCCACCCATCGCCTCGGCCAGCGACACGGCCGCATCGTTGCCGGACTGGATGATCATGCCCTTGAGCAGGTTGTCGACCGTGACCTTGCGATTGACTTCGACAAAGGTGCGTGACCCGCCCATGCGCCAAGCGCGTTCCGATACCGCTACCTCCTGGTCCGGGCTGAGCGTCTTGTCCCGCAACGCGGCATAGGCCAGATAGGCGGTCATCACCTTGGTCAGCGAGGCCGGCTCCAGCGCCAGATCGATATTGCTCGACGCCAGCACCTGGCCGGAGCCGTAATCAAGCAGCGCCCAGGCGCGCGCAGCAATGATCGGCTGCGTCGGCAAACTCTGGGCAAACGACGATGACAGCGTCGCCAGCCAGCACAACAGGAAAATCAGGGGGCGCATGGCGGAATGAAAGCAGACATTGGCCCGATGGCCAGCCGCGTGGAAATCAATGGAGAGCGCGCATTATATCGCCCCGGGTCAGCAGGCCTGCGATGCCGATGCCTTAGCGCCTTGGTGCCCTACTTGTGTACCAGCATCGGCTTCATCTGCAGCGACTCGGCCAGCTTGTCGGCAATGCTGCGCGCTTCCGTCGCATCGGCCCAGGGGCCGAGTTGCACGCGGAACACGCTGCCCGCCGGCCTCACCACCAGCTTGTCGCCCATGTCGCCGCCCAGCT
>CANJXH010000021.1 GCA_947478755.1 Betaproteobacteria bacterium
GGCATCGGCGCCGCGATGATCGGCTGGTTTGGCACCGCGATGCTGTGCTACGTAACGCCGAAGGAACACCTCGGCCTGCCGGACAAGAATGACGTCAAGGAAGGCATCATCACCTACAAGCTCGCCGCCCACGCTGCTGACCTCGCCAAGGGCCACCCCGGCGCGCAGATCCGCGACAACGCGCTATCGAAGGCACGCTTCGAGTTCCGCTGGGAAGACCAGTTCAACCTCGGCCTCGACCCCGACAAGGCGCGCGAGTTCCACGACGAAACCCTGCCGCAGGACGGCGCCAAGGTCGCCCACTTCTGTTCCATGTGCGGCCCGCATTTCTGCTCGATGAAAATCACGCAGGACGTTCGCGACTACGCCGAAGCACAGGGGATTGCAGAGCAGGAAGCCTTGACCAAGGGCATGGAAGTCAAGGCGGTGGAGTTTGTGAAGGGTGGAAGCGAGATTTATCGGAAGGCTTGATGTCTAGTCAGTCTATCCGGCGGTGGTACTACTCAAGCAGCATTCAAGAGTTTTTGGATCAGCCAACCGAATACATCCTAGGGTGTTTGAGCTCGGCCAGTACTAGCGTCGAAAACTCTCAGTTGAATGCGTGGGTCTCGCAAATTGCCCTTTTGAGAAAAGCATTACCTTCGTTCAATCCTAACGGGCGCGTTTATTTTGAATATGTTATTCCGCGATTAGGAAAGCGGATTGACTGTGTTTTGCTCATCGATCACGTGCTTTTCGTACTCGAATTTAAGGTGGGAGAAGTAAATTTCGGGACAAATGCGATCGATCAAGTTTGGGATTACGCGCTCGACCTAAAGAACTTTCACGAGTCCAGCCATGCCGTTCTTATTGCCCCAATATTGATTGCTACCGAGTCCTCTGCAGGGGACTTAAAAATGCAGAGCACTAGGCATGGGGATCAATTGCTTGTCCCTATGCAAATAAATGGTGAGCAAATTGGCGAGGCAATACTGAAATGCTTGGCTTGTCTTGACGGGAATCCAATTAATACGGGTAATTGGGAAGCGGGGCGCTATTTGCCTACGCCAACAATCATAGAAGCCGCCCGAGCGCTTTATGCTGGCCATAGCGTAGAGCAGATATCTCGAAGCGACGCCGGTGCTACCAACCTCAGCCGTACGTCGGTCGCCATCGACAGCATCATTTCGGATGCTCGCTACAACAATAAAAAGGCTGTGTGCTTTGTAACTGGCGTCCCCGGATCAGGCAAAACACTTGTAGGTCTTGACGTTGCAAATCGCCACATGAGCGCTAAAGATGAACTCTACAGTGTCTTTTTGTCTGGAAATGCGCCTTTGGTATCCGTGCTTCGTGAAGCTTTGGCTCGCGACTTAATACAACAAACAAGTAGTTCCGAGAAAAAAATACGCTTGGGTGAGGCAAGAGATCAAGTCAGCGCATTCATCCAAAACGTGCACCACTTTCGGGATGATTGTCTTAGAGATTCAAGCCGCCCTCCCGTTGAACATGTCGCGCTCTTCGATGAGGCACAGCGTGCATGGAATCTTGCACAGACCTCGAAATTTATGGCGAAGAGGGGCGATGCTGGGTTCAATCAGTCTGAACCGGAGTTTCTAATTTCATGTCTAAATCGCCACCCTGATTGGGCGGTTGTGGTCTGCCTTGTTGGCGGAGGGCAAGAGATAAACACTGGTGAAGCAGGTATCAGCGAGTGGGTCGACGCGTTGTTTAATCGCTTCCCAGACTGGCACGTTTACGTTTCACCGGAACTTAGTGGAACGGAATATCGCGCTGCTGAAGTTCTAGACCAGCTGAAGCGACGTTCAAATGTTTCATTCGACCAGACGTTGCATTTGGCAACCTCAATGAGATCGTTCAGGGCTGAAAAACTCAGTGAGTTCGTTAAATTAGTTCTAAATCTCGAAAGAGATTCGGCTAAACAGATTTTGAGCGGCCTCGACAGTAAATATCCTATTGTCTTGACTCGCAGCATTGAGAGAGCTAAGCGCTGGTTACGAGAGCAAGCAAGGGGTACAGAGCGCTACGGCGTAGTGGTTTCATCTCAAGCTCAACGGCTGAAGCCCCACGCAATTGATGTTCGCGTTGCAATCAATCCGGTGCATTGGTTTCTCCATGACAAGGAGGACACACGCTCCAGTTTTTATCTTGAGGACGTGGCAACTGAATTTCAGGTTCAGGGGCTTGAACTTGATTGGACCGCGGTCGTTTGGGACGGTGACCTTCGCTTTTCTGAAGCTGGGTGGGGACATCACGAGTTTGTTGGTACTCGATGGCGAAACGTCAAAGCATTTGAGCGCAAACGGTATCTTGAAAACGCCTATCGAGTTCTTCTAACCCGTGCGCGCCAAGGAATGGTGATCGTTGTACCAGAGGGAGACTCCGGGGATCCTACGCGTGCAGCAAATTTCTACGACCCAACATTTAATTATTTTTCTTCTTTGGGATTGCCCGTACTTGATAAGTGAGCATCGGTCAGGCTCGGCGAAAAAGTCGATGCAGTTAAGTTTGGGTGGTTCGGATTTCTCAGAAAAACCTGATCGGGACAAGGTCACCACGGGATTAATACCGCCAATTAACACTGTTTGACAGTGTTTGCTTGCCTTGCGGAACGCGGTAGAACACCATAGTCTCCATACTATTCGCGCCGATTTCAGAGATGCAAGAGCCTCGACACGCCCACACCGACCCGACTGAAACCGTAGATCTTTCCAGCCCCTATGAGGTGCAGACGCGCATCGGTCTGATCCTTAAACGGGTGTGGCCTGATTACGACCACGAGACGCTGGCACATGCCATTGACGATGTGGCCCGCGCTTTCCGCGGCGACTACCCGGGGCTGCTGCGTTGCGACACTTTTTATCACGACCTGCGCCATGCGCTGGATGCCGGGCTGGCCATGGCTCGGCTGCTGGACGGCCATGCCCGCGCCACCCGCGAGGCCGGCGGCCCGATCATCGACACCGACCATGCGCTGCTTGGCGTGCTGCTGGCGCTTTACCATGACATCGGGCTGCTGCGTCGCGACGACGAGGCGCATTTGCAGGGCGCCTCGTTAACGCCGGTGCACGAACGGCGCGGGGTCGGCTTCATGACCGGCTATCTGTCAAAGACACCGCTTGGCCATCTGGCCGAAAAAGCCGAACTGATCATGGTGACGCGTCTTGACTACCACATGCCGCGCAACATGCCGCCGGTGGATGATGCCCTTGCCTGCCTGCTCGGCTCATCCGACCTGATGGCCCAGCTTGCCGATCGCAACTATCTGGAGAAGTGTCGGGAGTTTCTGTTCATCGAGTTCAGCGCCATCGGCATTGCCGGCAGCAGTGATGGCCCCTACCCGACGCCGGAGATCCTGCTGAAAAAGACGCCGGCGTTTTACACCGGCTTGCTGCGGCAACGAATTCACGATGAATACGGTGATGCGGATCGCTTCATGGCCGCGCACTTTGAGGGAACCGACCCCTACACCGCGCTCGATCGAGCGCAACTTCAATTTCCTGCAGAAGATTTTGACCGACGAGGATTTCAGTCGGTTGCGTCGGCAGCCTTCGCGTCTGATCGACGCCAACTGACGGACGGCCTATTCGTTCGCCGGCATCAAGGGGATGACGTCCGGCGTCGCGAACGACTCCGGGTCAAAGGCCCGATCGCCATCCGGATCGGGCACACCGGTGGCCACCAGATTCTTGAAATCGAACAGGTTGGGGTCCATCAAATGCGATGGCGTGATGCGTGACAGGGCATTGAACAAGGTCTTGGTTCGTCCGGGAAAGCGTTTGTCCCAATCCTGCAGCATCAGCTTGACCTGCTTGCGCTGCAGGTTTTCCTGGCTGCCGCACAGATCGCAGGGAATGATGGGGAACTGCTGCTGTTCGGCCCACGCCGCCAGATCGTCCTCGAAGCAATAGGCCAGCGGCCGTATCACGACATGCTTGCCGTCGTCCGACACCAGTTTGGGCGGCATCGACTTGAGCTTGCCGCCGAAGAACATGTTGAGGAAAAACGTTTCCATGATGTCGCTGCGATGGTGACCCAGCGCGATCTTGGTGGCGCCCAGCTCGCCGGCAACGCGATACAGCACGCCGCGACGCAGGCGTGAGCACAGCGAACACGTTGTCTTGCCTTCGGGAATCAGGCGCTTGACGATCGAATAGGTGTCCTGCTCCTCGATGTGGTACGGAATGCCCAGCCCCTTGAGGTAGGCGGGCAGCACGTCGGCCGGGAAGCCCGGCTGCTTCTGGTCGAGATTGACGGCAATGATGTCGAACCTGATCGGCGCGTGATCCTTGAGGTACATCAGGATGTCGAGCATGCCGTACGAGTCCTTGCCGCCGGACAGACACACCATCACCTTGTCGCCTTCCTCGATCATGTTGAAATCGCCGATGGCCTGCCCGACGCAACGGCGCAGGCGCTTGGCCAGCTTGTTGCCTTCGTAGCGTTGCTTGTCGTATTGGCGGGCGGTAAGTGACATGATGTTTTCAGAGATGGATGCTGCGCCCGCCATCGACATTGATGACCTGGCCGGTGATGAACGGGGCGTCGAAGATGAGGAATTTTACCGTGCGTGCAATATCGTCTTCGCTGCCGACCCGCTGCAGCGGCGTGCCGGCAACGATCGCCGCGCGCTCGGCTTGATCGAAACTGCCATCCTCGGGCCAGACGATCGCGCCGGGGGCGACGGCGTTCACGCGCACCTGCGGCGCCAGATCGATGGCCAATGAACGCGTCAGCCCGACCAAGCCGGCCTTGGCCGACGAATAGACCGCGTAGCCTTTCAGCGGCCGGTCGGCGTGGATGTCGGTGATGTTCACTATCGCCCCGCTGTGGCGGGCAAGGTGCGGAGCGGCGGCCTGCGCCAGAAACAACGGGCCCTTGAGATTGCTGTCGACCAATTCGTTCCACGCGGCATCGTCAATCTCGCCTACCGGTGTCCGGAAAAAACTCGAGGCATTGTTTACCAACCCGTCCAGACTGCCGAAATGCTGCACGGTGCGCGCTACCAGAGACTCCAGCGCAGCGCGCTCGCCGAGATTGGCGGCGAGCGCCAGTGCCGAATTGGCGCGGGCGGCATTGAGTGCTGCGGCAAGGGCATCCGCCTCATCGCGCGAACTGCGATAGTGCAGCACGACATTGGCACCGGCTACATGCAGGGTGCGGGCAATGGCGGCACCGACACGGCGGGCAGCACCGGTAACAAGGATGACGGGGGCGGGCATGGCGCGAAGTATACCGAGATGTCCCGGCCGGCCGAACGCTATTTGGCGAGCAGCGTCAGCACCCGCGCGGCGGCGGCCATGCCGAAAGCTGCCGTCACGGCGACCGAGGAACCATAGCCGGCGCAATTGAGACCATTGATGCCCTTGCCGGCATCTGCATCGCCATCAACCTCGCAGGCATCATTGGCCGGCCGACGGATCTGTTCAGGCGAAAAAACACATTCGATGCCGAATTTCTTTTTCGGGTCGCGCGTGAAGCCGTATTCGCTGCGCAGCCTTGAGCGAACCTTGGATGCCAGTGCATCTTGCGTCGTTCGCGACAGATCTTCAATGCGAATACAGGTTGGATCGACGCGCCCGCCTGCACCACCGGTGGTGACCAGCAGGATCTTGTTGCGCTTGCAATGGGCGATGAGTGCGGCCTTGGGGCGCACCTGATCGATGGCATCAATCACCGCATCGCACTCGGGCAGCAGCGCGGCGACATTGTCGACATCAATGAAGTCCTCGACGCACACCACCTCGCAGCCGGGATTGATCAAAGCAATCCGCTGCTGCATGGCGACAACCTTTGCCTGCCCCAGCGTTTGATCATTGGCGTGTATCTGCCGATTGATGTTCGATTCGGCGACATTGTCGAGGTCGATCAGCGTCAGCCGGCCGACACCACTGCGTGCCAGTACTTCTGCCACCCAGGAACCGACACCGCCGATGCCGATTACGCAGACATGCGCGGCCGCAATTTTGCGCGCACCCTCGGTGCCATAGAGTCGTGCGACACCGCCGAAGCGGCGTTCATGATCAGGGGGCGTGCTCATGGCGAAGATTTGATCGTTCGCGCCGAAAAACCGAATTCGGAAACCTGCTGATCCATGATTGCCATTGGCCTGCTTGCGGGTGAGGTAGCGCATTTTGCCTGAGCGCCCGCGACAACTGGCACTCGCTTGCAACTTCGCGCGGCACCCTCCACAATCTGCGCCCTCATGAACACCACTCTGCCTGAACCGTCAGACGACGCCAAAGCCGCTAGCAATGCCTTGCGCCAGCGCATCGCCAGCGAGATCCGCGCCGGCGATGCGGATGGCTGGATGTCATTCGCGCGCTACATGGGGTTGGCGCTCTACACGCCGGGCCTCGGCTACTACGCCGGCGGCAGCCGCAAGTTCGGGGTGGAGGGAGATTTTCTCACGGCACCGGAACTGACACCGTTGTTTGGTCAGGCACTGGCGCGCCAGGTGGCGCAAATCATGCAAGCTTCATCACTTGCCGTCATCGAGGCCGGCGCCGGCAGCGGCAAGCTGGCAGCCGACCTGCTGCTGGCGCTGGATGCGCTGGGCCAGCTGCCCGAGCGCTACCGGATACTGGAGCTCTCGGGCGAGCTGCAGGCGCGGCAGCGCGACACCATCGCTGCCCTTGCGCCGCAATTTCTGGCACGGGTCGAATGGCTGGATGCATTGCCGGACAATTTTTCCGGCTGCATCATCGGCAACGAACTGCTGGATGCCATGCCGACACATGAAGTGGCCTGGCGTGAAGACGGCATCAAGGAAATCGGCGTCACGCTGGATGCTGCTGGCGACTTCGTCTATTCCGAGCGCGCTGCCGACGCACACCTTGTCGCGCTGGCCGGGACGCTGGAGGTCACGGCGCCATTTCGCAGCGAGATCGGGCTGGCCGCAAGATCCTGGGTGTCGGAGATGACGCGACGGCTGCACGACGGTGGGCTGCTGCTGATCGACTATGGCCTGCCGCGTCATGAGTACTACCATCCGCAGCGCGATGGCGGCACGATACGCTGCCACTACCGGCAGCGGACGCACGATGATCCGTTCTGGTGGCCGGGCTTGTCGGATATCACGGCGCATGTCGATTTCACGGCTATCGCTGAAGCCGCTCACGATGCCGGCGCCGATGTTGCCGGCTACACCTCGCAGGCTGCCTTCCTGATGAATTGCGGTATCGCCGACCTGCTTGCCGAACGGCAGAGGGGTGATGACGCCGCCGCGACGGCACGCGCTACCGGCGCATTGAATCTGATCCTGTCGCCCAACGAGATGGGCGAGTTGTTCAAGGTGATTGCCTTGACCAAAAACATCGACGAACCGCTGCTGGGCTTTTCGCGCGGGGATCGCACCCACGCCCTGTAGGGTCGCGTGGTTTCGCGTGGGGTCGCTCAGTGTCGCTTGGTGTCCTGTAGGGTCGGCTAACGCGCGTAGGTCTCGCGCAGGTAGCGCCGGATATCCGCCGATTCATACATGGCCTTGCCGGTATTCGGATCGATCAGATATGGCACCTGCACCCTGCCGGTGTGCTGTTCCAGCCAGCGACGGTTGCGCGTAGTACCCATCGGCGCCTTCCATATCGTGTCGCGCACCACCGCCGTGCCCATGTCTTTCCAGTGGCCCTTGCCTGTGCTGCGCAGGATGTAGGGCAACTCCAGTTCGCTCAACTCGGCGCGCACCGTTTTCGAATACGGACTGAACTCGAAGCTGTAGAGTTCCAGCGGCTGCGCCGGCTGGCGCGAAGGGCGTGCCTTGTAGCCGGTCACCCCACGCAGGCGCAGCAAGGTCAGCGAAGAGAACAGCGATGTGGCAACGGCAACCGATCGGTGCCAGCCGCGTGGCTGAGGGCCAAGGCCGGCATAGGTGCGGCGCAGGTAGTCGATGATGTCGGCCGACTCGTAGAGTGTCGTGCCGGTGTTCTCATCCACCAGCAGCGGAAACTGCTGCTTGCCGCCGACGCGCTCTGCCTCGGCTCGGAAGCGGGTACCGCCTTTGGGGCAGGGCAGAATCAGGGCATCAAGATCCAGCTCGGTCAGCACTTCGCGCACCAGCCGGCAATAGTTGCTGGCTTCAAATTCGTAGAGCTTCAGCAGTTTGGCGGGTGGGGTGCTGGCGTGCCGCACGCTGATGCCGCGCGGTCGCGCCAGGCCGCCCAGCACGTTCAACAGGAAATCAGCAGTGGTGGTCATGCGTGCGCTCCGATCCGGAAAACCGGCACAGTCTAACAGGGCGAAAACGGTCTATTTTCTTGCTGGTGCGGGCGTAAAGGCGTCGGCGAAAAACGCCTCTGCCGGCAACCCGCGGGCGATGAAATCATGGCGTGCAGCATTGATCATGGCGACAGCACCGCAGGCATAGACCTCGTAGCCGGAAAGATCGTCAAAGTCGTCCAGCACCGCCTGATGCACCAGTCCGGTCCGGCCATTCCATTTGCAGGCGGGGGTAGCATCGGACAATACCGATACCTCGCTGAAATTCTGCAGCGTGGTCGCCCATTGATCGTGCAGCTCCGCCATGTACAGCCCGGCGCGATCACGCGCACCGCGATACAAATGCGCTTCGCGCTTGATGCCCTTGTGCGCCATGTCGTCAAGAATCGACTTGATCGGGGCAAAGCCGGTGCCACCGGCCAGCATGATGATGGGCTTGGTCGAATCCGGGTTCAGGTGAAAGCTGCCCAGTGGACCTTCGATACGCAGGATGTCGCGCTCCTTCAGCACCTCGCCGAACATGTGCGTCGTATATGAGCCGTCGGTCAGGCGGATGTGCAATTGCAGACTGCCCTGCTCATGCGGCGCATTGGCGAGTGAAAAATCGCGACGTTCGCCATCCTTGAACAGCAGTGCAATGTACTGACCGGCGCGAAAGTCGAACGCCTCCGACGCAGGCAGTTGCAGGGTGATCGAAAGCACATCGGGTGCGGCACGGGTGATGGCATTGATTCGCGTCGGCAATGTCTTGATCACGATATCGCCCGTCCGGCTGACATCCGTCACCTCAATGACCGCATCCGAATGCGGATGCGCCATGCACAGCAGCACGAAGCCATCCGCGCGTTGTTCATCGGTCATGGCGAACCGGTCCTCGATGCCGCGCTCGATGCTGCCGCCGACAACCCGGCCCTTGCAGGCGCCGCAGCTGCCACCACGACAACCATAGGGCAATGCAATGCCCGCGTTTTCGGCCGAGTCGAGAATCGTACGGTCTTCGGCGGCGGCGAATTGCAGGCCGCCGGGTTGCAGGGTGATGTTGAAGGCCATGAGATAATTCTTTCGTGAAACAACGATTGATACCGTGAGACGACTGCTGATAATAGGCTGCGGCGACGTGGTGCGGCGGGTATTGCCGCAATTGACGCAGCGCTGGCGCGTATATGCGCTGGTGCGGCGACGCGATCCGGCACTGGCAGCACTGGGTGTTACGCAACTGATCGGTGATCTGGACCAACCGGCAACACTCAAGCGCTTGCGCGGTATTGCCCATGCGGTGATTCACAGTGCGCCACCGCCCAATCACGGTGAAATCGATTTGCGTACCCGTCGTCTGCTGTCCCAACTCAAGGCGGGGCGCAGTTTACTACAGCGACTTGTCTACATCAGCACCACCGGCGTATATGGCGATTGCGGTGGGGCGCGCATTGATGAAACCCGCAAATTGCTGCCCCTGAGCGACCGCGCGGGGCGCCGCGTCGATGCCGAGCAGCAATTGCGCACGTTCGGCATTCGCAGCGGTTGCCACGTGTCGATCCTGCGTGCGCCCGGCATCTATGCGGCCGATCGCCTGCCGCTGGAACGGCTGCACCGGCAACTGCCGGTGCTGACGCGCGAAGAAGACGTGTTCACCAACCATATCAACGCCAGTGACCTCGGCAGCGCCTGTCTAGCCGCCTTGCGTCACGGCCGCGCCAATCGCGCCTACAACATCTGCGACGATTCCGACATCCGCATGGGCGACTGGTACGACAAGCTAGCCGACGGTTTTTCGCTCCCGCGCCCGCCACGCATGGCGCGCAGCGAGGCAGAAAAACAGCTGCCCGCGATGCAGCTGTCCTTCATGCGGGAATCGCGGCGGATTGGCAATCTGCGGATGAAGCGCGAACTCGGATTCACGCCGCAGTATCCAACCGTCGATGACGGAATCCGGGCGGCCGTCGCCAAAGGAAAAACATGCTCTGGATAAAATCCCTTCACATCATTTTTGTCGTCAGCTGGTTCGCCGGCCTGTTCTACCTGCCGCGAATCTTCGTCAATCTGGCCATGGTGCCTGCCGACAGCGATGCCGAACGCGAGCGCCTGCTGCTGATGGGGCGCAAGCTGTATCGCTTCACCATGTGGATCAGCGTCATCGCCATTGCCTTCGGCGTCTGGCTGTGGCTGGGCTATGGCATTTCCGGCCGCTGGATGCACGCCAAGCTGACGCTGGTCGCACTGCTGGTCGGCTACCACCATTACTGCGGTGTCCTGTTGCGCCAGTTCGCGCGCGGCAGCAACAAACGCAGCCATGTCTGGTTCCGCGTCTTCAACGAAATGCCGGTGCTGGCCCTGTCCGCCATCGTGATCCTTGTTGTGGTGAAACCGTTTTGATCCATCGATATTTTTCCCCTTGCCCGCGCGGGCTGGAGCCGCTGCTGGCGGAAGACATTGCGGTCGCCAATGGCAGCGACATCCGGCAGGTGCCGGGCGGCGTGATGTTTGCCGGCAATCTCGAAACCTGTTATCGCGTCAATCTTGAATCGCGCATTGCCACCCGCGTGCTGTGGCAGGTCGGACAGGCGCCGTATCAGCGTGAAGATGACATCTATCGTCTGGCGCGCGAGATTTACTGGCCGCGACATTTCAAGGTGGACAACACGATCCGTGTCTATGTGACGTCGATCAAGTCTTCGTTGAAAAGCCTTGAGTACATCACGCTGCGGGTCAAGGACGCGATTTGCGACCGCTTCCGCGATGACACCGGGCAGCGGCCCAGCGTCAATACGCGCGAGCCGGATGTGCGCATCCACCTGTTCGTTACCGCGACCGATGCCACCCTGTACGTCGACACCTCGGGCGAATCGCTCTATGTACGCGGCCACAAGGCTGCCCGTGTCGAGGCGCCACTGAAGGAAAACCTTGCCGCCGGCATCCTGCGCCTGGCCGGCTGGAAACCGGGGATACCACTGCTTGACCCGATGTGCGGCAGCGGAACCTTTCTGCTTGAAGCGGCGCAGATGAGTCTGGGCGAGGCGCCGGGGCTGTCGCGGGCGCCCGGCGATTTCGGCTTCGAGCGCCTGCTGGGTTACGACGCAGCGCTGTGGCGACGCCTGACCATTGAAGCTGCCGACAAGCGCCTCTCACCTGACCGATTGCCGATCTGGGGCAGCGACATCTCGCGGGACGCCGTCGCCCGTACCGAGCAGAATCTTGCCCACGCCGGCATCGACGATCTGGTCGCCGTGAAGCAGGCCGATCTTTTGCGTCGCGAGGCGCCCGCGCCCAATGGCCTTCTGATCGCCAACCCGCCGTATGGCGAACGTCTGAGCGATCAGGACGAAATGGCGGCCTTCTATCCAAAACTCGGCGACGCGTTGAAAAAGCACTTTGCCAGCTGGGATTGCTGGATACTGTCCGCCGATACACGGCTGCCGAAAATGATCGGGCTGTCGCCCAAACGCAAGACACCGCTGTTCAATGGCCCGCTGGAATGCAGGCTGTATTATTTCCCCATTGTCGCGGGCAGCAATCGCCCGGACAAAGGCAAGAACTGATTTAGCCAATCCGGCGAAAGGAAATTGAATGACTGCTCAAAGTCTGTGCAAATCGATTCTGTTAAGTGCCTCAATGCTCCTGGCACTGGGTAGCACTTGGTCTGCTTCTGCGGCGACGGATAACGTTGACGCGCTCGCGGACAAGGTGATTCAACAACTCGAATCTTCCGGGTCACTTGACAGTGCGCTCGATCGTGCCATCGAACGCCGTATCAAGCGCGAAAACGATGCGCGGGAAAAGACGGCGCAGGACGAACGCACCCGGCAGAACCAGCTGGCGGAAATCGCCCGCAAGGTCGACCCGCAACGTGATCACATCTGGGGGCCGGCTGGTGCGCGGATCAGTGTGATCGTCTATTCAGACATGGAATGCCCGTTCTGCAAACAGTTCTCGGGGGTGCCCGAGGCCGCTGCGGCGAAGGTTGGTCAGCAGGTGAATGTGGTGTGGCGTCATTACCCTTTGCAGTTTCACCGGCCCAATGCATTGAAGGAGGCCCATGCCGCCGAATGCGTTGCGCGTCAGGCCGGCAATGAAGGTTTCTTTGCCTTCGCCAACGAAGTGCTCAAGCGCAGTGCCGGCAATGGCAAGGGTGTGCCTGACGGCGATCCCGGCGTGCTGGCCATCGCCCGACAGTCGGGCGCCAAGGACGACAAGAAATTCAAGAACTGTCTGGGTGAGGAACGCACGATCAAGGCCGTGGACGAGGACATGCAGGACGGTATCAATGCCGGCATCACCGGCACCCCCGGCGTCATTGTCCGCGACAACGTCTCCGGCCATTCCGGCCTCGTGGGCGGCGCAATTCCGGTCGAGACGCTGGAAGCACAGATCCGTGGACTGCTGACGGAATCCCAGGGCAGATAGTCAAGGTCAGAACCGCAACGCACGAGCAAGAGAACGGGAACCTCCATGAAAAATGCCATCAGCCTTCTGCTTGCGACCCTGTTGCTTGCCGCATGCGCCACCACCGCCGAATACGGCCGTCAGGTTGTCGATTACGGCAGGCAGGCCGGTTCATGGATCGGGCAAAAGGTCGAATCGCTGTATGCCACGGAAGGCGAGCCAAGTTCGGTCGAAGCGCAAGCGGATGGCGGCAGCATCATCCAGTATCAAAAGGGCCAGCCAACAGCGGGTCCTGCGCAAGCGGCCGGTAAAGACGCTCAGCCCGGCGCTCCCGCAATGAACAGTGGCGCACCACAAGCCGAGTCAGGTGCGAAAACCGCGACCGCAGGCAACGCCAAGGTGGTGCCGTGTACCACCCGTTATCGCACCGACAGCAGCGGGACGATCCGTTCCTGGACGATTGATGGTGCAGGCTGCAAAGCGGTGGAAGAGGAAACGTCGCCGCATCCCTGATGCGATCGATCTTGAATAACTCTGCTAGCTGTTGAACGAGATCGATTCGTCGTGCCTGCGTTTTTCCAGCCAGATCCCGACGGGCTCTGGCGTGGCGAAGAAATAGCCCTGATGGATAACCTGGCCACGTTCGTTGAGGAAAGCCGCCTGTTCGGCAGTTTCAACGCCCTCGGCAACCACCTGCAAATGCATGTGCCTGCCAATGGACAGGATGGCTTCAACCAGTGACGCATCGTCAATGTCGGTCGTCATGTCCTGAACAAAGGTTTTGTCGATCTTGAGCTCGTGAATCGGCAAGCGCTTGAGGTAGGACAGGGATGAATAGCCGGTACCGAAATCATCCATTGAAAAGTGAATGCCGATGGCGGTCAGCTCGTTCATCTTGGCGATGACGTCTTCGATGTTGTCGATCAACATCCCTTCCGTCACTTCCAAAGTAATCCGCAGGGGGTCGGCTCCCGTCAGCAAAAGAATCTGCTTGATCTGGCTGACAAAGCCGGATTGGCGAAAATGCCGTGGACTGAGATTGACCGAAAGCCGCATGCGATTGATCAGCTGACTTTCGCTCGCCAGAAGACGGCAGACTTCGGTAAATACCCAGGTCCCGATGTCGATGATCAGGTTGGACTCTTCGGCAATCGGGATGAAGGTACCGGGCGGGACCAGACCGCGCTGCGGATGTTGCCAACGCACCAGCGCTTCGGCACCCACCACATGGCCGGCGGCGTCAACCTGGCTTTGCAGGAAGATGCGCAGTTCATTGGCAACAATCGCACTATGCAGTTCGCGCTCGACACGGAAGCGCTGCTTGGCGACCTCGTCGAGGCCGCCGTCAAAAAACGCCATCTGTCCGGGGCCTTCGGATTTCGAGTGATGAAGGGCCGTATTTGCTCGCCGCAGCACATCCAGCGGTAAATCATCATCGGCGTCCGGGAACAGGGCGATTCCCAGACACGCCGTCAGCGAGAGACTCTCTTCACCAAAATTGAAAGGCTGGCGCAGGCTGTCCTGTATTTTTTCGGCGACGTGCAGGGTCAGGTTTGCGGCAGCGCGCTGCTCGGTGGTCAAGTCGCCCAGCACGATGGCAAATTCATCGCCCGCAATCCGCGCGACCAGATCGCCTTCGCGCAATCCGTTCGTCAGTCGTCCCGCGACGCTCTGCAGCAGGAAGTCACCCATGTCCTGGCCGGCTGCATCATTCACGGTCTTGAATCGATCGATATTGAACAGCACGAGTGCGCTGTACTGCCGGTTTCGTCTGGCGGAAATCAGGAGCTGGCCGACGCGATCCAGCATCAAGGTGCGGTTGGGCAACTCGGTCAGCAGGTCATAGTTGGCGAGATGATGGATCCGGTCCGCGGCCAGCAGCTTCTCGGAGATGTCTTCCTTCACAGCCACATAGTGCGTGATTGATCCGTTTTCCTGCCGAATCGGACTGATGATGGCGTGCTCGATGTATTCGCTGCCATCCTTGCGGCGATTGTAAAAATCTCCCTCCCAGATCATGCCGCTGGTGAGCTTGCTCCACAGCGCATCGTAGGTCGCCTTTGAGGTCTTGCCGGACTGCAGCATGCGGGAGTTTCTGCTCATCAACTCTTCACGACTGTAGCCGCTGGCACGAACAAAGGCATCATTCACATATTCGATATTGGCATCGATACCGGTGATCGAAATGCTTTCGGGGCTTTGATCGACCGCCTGCGCGAGCTTGCGCACCTGCTGTTCGGCGAGCCTTCTTTCGGTGATGTCCTGCACCGTGCCATACATCTCGACCAGCCGTCCCTCGGCATCGCGAACCGGTTCGCCACGCGCAATGACCCAGTGCAAGCTTCCGTTTGCATGAATGATCTCGGCATCCACTTCATACGGGATGCCCTTGTCGAAGGCATTCTTGAAGATGGACGAAACCCGTGGCCAGCTTTCCGGCGTATAGATCGGCTTTGATTCCTCGAGGCCGGCCGGCCCCAACGCGGGCTCCCAATCGAAGATGCGATACATCTCGGCTGACCATTCCACCTTGCCTGTCGCCATATCGCACGACCAGCTACCCAGACGTGCCAGCTGCTGCGCAACAACGAGTGTAGATTCGCTGCGCTTCAGCGCCAGCTCGGCCCGCTTGCGCTCGGTAATGTCCTGTACCGTGCCCAGCAGTTGACAGACTTGTCCATCCGCATCACGCCGGGCTTCTCCCCGAGTCACGATCCATCGGTGCTCACCGTCGGGGCGCACGATCTCGGCATCACATGCATAAGCCTCGCCATCCTGCGTCGCCTTGTCATAGGCAGTCGACACAACAACCCAGCTTTCCGCCGTATACATCTGGCTGCCACTAGCACGGGGCGGCACAGGCTGCGCCGGATCAAGGCCGAAGATCAGGTACAACTCCCTTGACCACACTGGCGTCGGGGCACCGACCTCCCACGTCCAGTTGCCGATGCGTGCCAGATGCTGCGCCTCGCCAAGTGCGGCCTCGCTTGCCTGCAGTTGCTGCTCGGTCTGCTTGCGGCTGGTGATGTCACGCGATATGCCAAACAGGCCGATCACCGTTCCCTCGCGATCAAACATCGGGCCCTTGATGACGTCAAATACCAGTTTTTTCTGGTCGTGTGTGGTCAAGGACTCCTCAAGTGTTTCGGTCTTGGCGGCAAGCATGATGCGACGATCCATGTCCATGAGCGCCTTTGCCGTGCCCTCGGGGAAAAGGTCACGATCACTGCGGCCAATCATGTCGGCCAAGGGTCTTCCGACAATGCCTGCCGCCGCCTCATTTCCCAGCAAATAGCGGCCACGGATATCCTTGACGAAGATGGCGTCGGACGTCCCGGACGTCACCGCATCGAGCAATCGGCGATTGATTTCGTTTTTGGCGTTTGAGCGCCGGCTAGCTTCGCTGAGCATGCTGACCGCAACACCATTTGCGATCAAAAACCCCCACTGCATCAAATCGTAGCTCGATGCAATATGAAACTCGCCAATCGGCTGCAAGGCAAAGTAACTGACCAGTGCTGCGCTCAGCGCCGTGGCAAACAGACCCGGTCCGGCACCGCCGATGAGCGCACTCAGGATGATCGGAAACATGAAGACGATCATCAGAGGACGTTCGCCAAAACCTGCCACCAGCGCATTGCGCAACAGCAGGGTTGCCACAGTCGTTGCAAACGCGATCGAATAGTTCAGCCACTGCGAATGCCTGCCGGGGCTGATGCCGGACACGAATGAATCAAGGGTACCGGTGCTGTCACCGGGAACCGATAGTAACGTCAGATACAGACCTGCCCCAGTGACGACGACAAAGAATATTCCCTTCGCCGTGGAAAGCCAAAGCATGGACGAGACATCAGCGACTGCCGAGAGCAGATCATCAGACAGGAATATCCACGCCAGGGCCAGAACGACGTAGATGATCGATACACGCACGGCATGGCGGTTGCGATTGTTGCTGCTCATCGGAAATCTCCAATCGCAAAACGGAGTGTTGCTTGGTGATTCAAGGGACGGTGCTACGGGAACGGCACTACGCCGACAATACTACGTCGCCGGATTGAAACTCTTGAGGTTGGTAGTAAATATTTTCAACCGCGTGCTGAATTTGCCCGACATGGTCGAATGGCTATCCACCGCTCATGACCCCAAAACAAAAAACCCCGGAATGAGCCGAGGCTTTTTGTTTTGCCAAGCCATCATGTGAATGGCGGGGCGGCAGAGGAAATTCCTTGCCTACACGATGTCCAAATGCTGGATACCGGCATTGATGTCCTTGTCCTTGGAGTCCTTGCCATGCAGTTTCAGCATCAAGCGGACTTCATTCATCGAATCGGCAAAACGCAAGGCATCCTCATAGCTGATCTTGCCTTCTTCGTGCAGATCAAACAAGGCCTGGTCAAAGGTCTGCATGCCCAGTTCGCGCGACTTCTTCATGATTTCCTTGATGCCGTGCACCTCGCCCTTGAAGATCAGATCGGAGATCAAGGGGGAGTTGAGCAGGATTTCAATTGCGGCTGCCCGCCCCTTCACATCTTTCAGCGGGATCAAGCGCTGCGAGACCACCGCCTTGAGATTGAGGGACAAGTCCATCAGCAGTTGCGCGCGGCGCTCTTCGGGGAAGAAGTTGATGATGCGATCGAGCGCCTGATTGGCGCTGTTGGCGTGCAGCGTTCCCATCGCAAGGTGACCGGTTTCGGCGAAGGCAATGGCATGTTCCATCACCTCCTTGTCGCGAATTTCACCGATCAGGATGACGTCGGGGGCCTGGCGCAGGGTATTTTTCAGCGCGGCCTCCCACGAGTCCGTGTCGACGCCGACCTCGCGTTGCGTCACCACGCAGTTGCGGTGCTCATGTACGTACTCGACCGGGTCTTCGATGGTGATGATGTGCCCGTGGCTGTTCTGGTTGCGATAGCCGATCATCGCGGCGAGTGAAGTCGACTTGCCGGAACCGGTGCCGCCGACAAACAGCACCAGACCGCGCTTGGTCATCGCGACATCCTTCAGCACCGGCGGCAGTTTGAGGTCGTCAAAATCGGGAATCTGTACGTTGATGGTGCGCAACACCATGCCGGTACGGCCCTGCTGCACGAAGGCATTGACGCGAAAACGCCCGATGCTGGCGGGTGAAATCGCGAAATTGCACTCCTTGGTCGCCTCGAACTCGGCGGCCTGCTTGTCGTTCATGATCGAACGCGCGAGTTCCAGCGTGTGCTGGGGGGTGAGCGCCTGTTGCGTTACCGGCGTCATCTTGCTGTCGATCTTGATTGCGGGCGGAAAACCGGCCGTGATGAAAAGATCGGAGCCCTTCTTCTGCACCATCATGGTCAGAAGCTGGTACATGAATTTGAGTGCCTCGTCGCGTTCCATAGTTGGTCCCCTGAATGCTGCTTATATTCAATGACGCTGAATGCTGGTGTTCTCAGCCGGCAAAATTGTCGCGATTCGCCGCCTTGGTTCTGGCTTCGGCGGGCGACACGATGCTGCGCTTGACCAGATCCTGCAGGTTCTGGTCAAGCGTCTGCATGCCGAACTGCATGCCGGTCTGAATTGCGGAATACATCTGCGCAATCTTGTTTTCGCGAATCAGGTTACGAATCGCGGGCGTGCCGATCATGATCTCGTGTGCCGCCACGCGGCCAGCACCGTCCTTGGTTTTCAGCAAGGTCTGCGAGATCACTGCGCGCAGTGACTCCGACAACATCGCCCGTACCATTTCCTTTTCTGCTGCCGGAAAAACGTCGACGATACGGTCAACCGTCTTGGCCGCTGATGAGGTATGCAGCGTTCCGAAGACAAGGTGCCCGGTTTCAGCAGCGGAGAGCGCCAGTCGAATGGTTTCAAGGTCGCGCATTTCACCGACCAGAATCACATCCGGATCTTCCCGCAAGGCTGAACGCAAGGCGTTCTGGAATGACAAGGTGTGCGGGCCGACTTCGCGCTGATTGACCAGGCACTTCTTCGATTGGTGGACAAACTCGATCGGGTCTTCCACTGTCAGGATGTGACCATGGTCGTTTTCATTGATGTCATCCACCATGGCGGCCAGCGTAGTAGATTTTCCGGAACCCGTCGGGCCGGTGACCAGCACGATGCCGCGCGGCGTGCGGGCAATTTCACCGAAGATCTTTGGGCAGTTCAGCTGCTCAAGTGACAGCACCTTGTCCGGAATGGTACGGAATACGGCGCCCGCCCCCCGGTGTTGGACAAAAGCATTGACGCGGAAACGCGCCAGTCCCGGTACGGCAAACGAAAAGTCGATATCAAGATTCTCTTCATACACCTTGCGCTGGCCGTCGTTCATGATGTCATACACCATGGCATGCACGTCCTTGTGTTCCATGGCCGGCAGGTTGATGCGGCGAACATCGCCATGCACACGGATCATGGGCGGCAGGCCGGAAGACAAATGCAAGTCGGAGGCTTTGTTCTTGACGACGAAGGCCAGCAGTTCGGTAATGTCCATGGAGTCTTCCCTTTGCTCAGTCCGGAGGATGAAAAGTCGCAGTGTATACTCACTGCGACCCCGCTATATGACGACAATTGCCGCCAACTTGCAAGCCGTGAAACAGCGCATTGCCAAGGCTTGCGCTGCTGCCGGCCGGGCGCCCGAGAGCGTTGCGCTGCTTGCCGTCAGCAAGACCTGGGCGGCAGATGACGTCGGCGTCGCGGCGGCCAGCGGGCAGCTGGCGTTTGGCGAAAACTACCTGCAGGAAGCCGAGAACAAGATTGATGCGCTGGCCGACCTCGGCCTTGAGTGGCACTTCATCGGCCCGCTGCAAAGCAACAAGACGCGCGCAGTCGCGGAGAAATTCAGCTGGCTGCATACGGTAGACCGGTTCAAGCTGGCAGAACGCCTGTCGACACAGCGCCCGCCAGGGCTGCCGCCGCTGCAGGTGTGCGTCCAGGTCAATGTCAGCGGCGAGTCGAGCAAAAGCGGCTGCGCACCTGAAGCGGCCGCCAGCCTCGCCCGCGAGATCGCTGCATTGCCTCACCTCCGCTTGCGCGGGTTGATGACGATCCCGGAGCCGACAGATGATCTGACACTGTTGCGCTCGCGCTTTGCTTTGCTGAGACAATTGCGGGATCGACTCAATGACGAAGGCTTGGCGCTCGATACCCTTTCAATGGGCATGTCGCATGATCTGGAAACGGCGATCCTCGAAGGTGCGACTATCGTGCGCGTCGGTACGGCGATTTTTGGAGAACGGCAAAGACACTGACCGCCAAGACGCCACGGGAGTAGCAGATCGGGAGTTTACGGCGCCTACGCTCGTTGAACACCGCGCAGTTCGCGCATGAGTTGTTTTTGTATCTGGGTTTTTTGGCGTCCTTGGCGCCTTGGCAGTTAAAAGGGTTTGAGAAATGAAAATTACATTCCTTGGCGGCGGCAACATGGCCAATGCAATGATTGGCGGGCTGCGCAAGCAGGGATACTCGGCTGCCGGCATACAGGTCGTTGAACCCGTCGCGGAGCTGCGCAACAAGCTGACCGATACCTATGGTGTGCGTTGCGCGGCAAACATCGACGAATCGGCGATGCGCTGCGAAGTCTGGGTGTTGGCCGTAAAGCCGCAGCAGTTGCGTACCGCGATACAGCCACTTGCCGGCCACCTGACTTCGCAGCTGGTGATCAGCATTGCCGCCGGCATCCGCTCCGGTGATATCGGCCGTTGGCTCGGCGGCTATGCCAACATTGTCCGCACCATGCCCAATACACCCGCCCTGATCGGTGCGGGCATCACCGGGCTGTACGCCGGTACCGGCGTCGACAAGGAAGGCCGCGCCAACGCAGAAAAAATTCTTCAATCTGCGGGCCCGACCCTGTGGGTCAAGGACGAAGCGCAGATGGATGCGGTAACGGCCATTTCCGGCAGCGGCCCTGGCTACGTCTTCTATTTCATGGAGGCGCTGCAAAAAGCGGCGGAAGAAGCCGGCTTTGATGTCCCCTCGGCGCGCAAGCTCGCGGTGCAGACGTTTCTCGGGGCAGCCAATCTGGCGGCACAAAGCAATGAGTCGGCCTCCGTGTTGCGCGAGCGCGTGACATCAAAGGGCGGCACGACCGAGGCTGCACTCAAGTCGCTGGATGCCGATGCGGTCACCACCGCCATCATCCGCGCTACCAAGGCAGCGCAGGCACGCGGCGTTGAACTCGGTGATGAACTGGGGGCAGACTGAACACCATGCAAATCGTCAACTTCATACTGGAAAGCGTCGCCGGCTTTTTTACCTTCGCCCTGCTGGCGAGGTTTGCCATGCAATGGGCGCGTGCGCCTTTCCGCAATCCGATCGGCCAGTTCGTGATCACCGTGACCGACTGGATGGTCAAGCCGGCACGGCGCATCATTCCCACCGCATGGGGGCTCGACCTGCCCAGTCTGGTGCTGGCCTGGCTGATGCAGGCCGCCTACCTTGCCAGCGTCTATGCCATGAGCGGTTTTTTTCAGGGCAATGCGGCCCACGTCGCCGTAGTGGCGCTGGTGGCTGTCATCGAAACCGCGAACGTTGCCTGCTCGCTGGCGTTTGGCATTGTCATCATCAGCGCGCTGCTGTCGTGGATCAATCCCCACGCGCCCATCGCGCCGGTGATCAATGCCGTCGCCGGCCCCATGTTGCGGCCATTCCAGCGCGTTATTCCACCCATTGGCGGCATTGATCTCTCACCCATCGCCCTGTTCTTCGCGATCAAGCTGGTGCAGATGATGCTGGCCTCGGCGCGAACGGAAATCTTCGCGGCCATGCTGCCGCTGAAATGAGCTGGCTGCAAGCCAGCGCAGATGGCGTGATTCTCACGCTGCACATACAACCCGGTGCAAAGAGGACAGAAGTCGTCGGCCTGCATGGTGATGCACTGAAAATCCGGCTTGCGGCACCACCCGTCGATGGCAAGGCCAATGAAGCGCTGATCGCATTCATTGCCGAAGCAGTTGGTATCACCCGAGCAGAGGTTTCACTTGTGTCGGGGCAATCGTCGCGCAGGAAACGGGTGGCCATCATGCATGCCAATGCAGCAGGGGTTCAAGAAAAATTGTGCCCCGCCGAAAAGGCGGGCTGACCAGTCGCCCCTCCGCGAGGCGGCAGGGGTCGGGGAAGAGTGCCGTCTTCTGCCAGCTCCGCTGGAACCAGCGCTAGCCGCTCGCTAGTTCCAGCTGCCGTCGTAAGCCAGATGTCCGTCGATCAGGGTGTAACGCACCCGTCCCTGTAACTCATGACCGAGGAAGGGCGTGTTCTTGCCCTGACTCTTCAAGCCTTCCCGCGTGATGCGGTTGCCGGCTTCGGGATCAAACACGCACACATCGGCAGCGGCGCCAACCTTCAGTGAGCCGGCATCAATGCCCAGAATCGCCGCCGGGTTGGCAGTAATTCGCGCCAGCGCCCTGGCCAGCGGCAGCTTCATTTCCCTGCCCCACTTCAGCGTCAGCGGCAACAGCAGTTCGAGCCCGGTGCCACCGGGCTCGGCTTCGGCAAACGGCACCTGTTTGCCATCGTCATCAACGGGGGTGTGGTCTGAACACAAGGCATTGACGGCGCCACTGGCAAGCCCCTTGCGCAGCGCCTGCATATCCCGCTGGGCGCGCAAGGGCGGATCGAAACGCGCCAGCGGATCGAAGTAACCGATGTCGTTTTCGCACAGGTGCAGGTGATGGATCGATACATCACAGGTCACGGCGATGCCTGCGGCACGGGCACCCTCAATCATCTCAAGCCCGGCAGCGGACGAGATGCGCCGCACATGCAGGCGAACACCGGTCTCGCGGGCGAGCTGCAGCATGGTCGACAAGGCCACGGTTTCAGCGACCACCGGGATGCCAACCAGTCCCAGCCGCGCGGCCACTTCGCCATCGTGCGCTACACCGTTGCGCGCGAGGTGGGGATCGACCGGGGGCAGCCAGACCGAATAGCCGAACGTTGCGGCGTATTGCATGGCCCGCAACATGACCTGGGTATCGACAATCGCGCAACTTGCCTGGCTGAAGGCGATGCAACCGGCCTCGGCCAGCTCGGCCATTTCGGTAATGCGTTCGCCCTGCAGGCCGAGGGTCAATGCACCGACCGGGTACACGTGGGCGAACTCCGGATGGCGGGCCCGGTGTTTCAACATCTCGACCAGACCCGGCTCGTCAAGCGGCGGGTCGGTGTCCGGCGGGCAGGCGAGGCTGGTAACGCCACCTGCTGCTGCTGCTGCCATTTCCGACTCCAGTGTCGCCTTGTACTCGAAGCCCGGTTCGCGCAGCCTTGCAGCGAGGTCCACCAGCCCGGGACAAACCACGCAGCCCGCGGCATCAATGGTGGCGGCCGATTCAAAGCCCTTGGGTGCCTCGCCAATGGCGACAATCTTGCCGGCCGCAATGTAAAGATCAGTTTGCTTGTCGAAGTTGCTGGCGGGATCGATCACACGCCCATTCCTGATTTGCAGTTTCATCTTATTTCTCCGCCAGCATGCTCATCACCGCCATGCGCACGGCGATACCGAAGGTCACCTGCGGCAGGATCACGGCCTGCCGGCTGTCGGCAACCGCCGAGTCAATTTCAACACCGCGATTCATCGGCCCCGGATGCAGCACGATAGCGTCCGGCTTGGCCAGCGCCAATCGCTCTGCGGTCAGCCCGTAGGACTTGAAGAACTCCTGCGGGCTGGGCAGCAGGGCACCCAGCATGCGTTCGCTTTGCAGGCGCAGCGTCATCACCACGTCCGCACCGCGCAATCCCTCGTTGATGTCGTTGAACACCTTGACGCCCATGCGTTCGACGCCCCCGGGCAAGAGTGTCTTTGGCGCGATCACCCGCACCTCGGGCACGCCAAGCGTCGTCAGGGCATGTATCTGCGAACGCGCCACACGCGAGTGCAGGATGTCGCCGATGATCGCCACCGTCAGGTTCGAAAAATCCTTTTTGTAGTGGCGAATGGTGTACATGTCGAGCAGGCCCTGCGTCGGATGCGCATGGCGGCCGTCGCCGGCATTGACCACGTGGATATGGTTGCTGCCGGTGGCAGCGAGATGTTGCGCGATGAGATGCGGCGCACCGCTAGAGGCATGACGGACGACAAACATGTCGGCCTGCATTGCGGCAAGATTGTCGACCGTATCGAGCAGCGTTTCACCCTTGGTGGTGGAGGAGGTGTTGATGTTGAGATTGATCACGTCGGCTGACAGACGCTTGGCCGCAATCTCGAACGTGGTGCGCGTCCGGGTCGAGTTCTCGAAGAAGAGATTGAATACGCTCTTGCCGCGCAGCAGCGGCAGCTTCTTCGCCTCGCCCTTGACCGGCTGCGCAAAGGGCACCGCCCGATCGAGAATTGCGGTGATGATCTCGCGTGGCAGACCGTCAATGGTGAGCAGGTGTTGCAGCTCGCCGTTTTTGTTCAACTGGGGATTCATGGCTGTCATGTCGCCTTTTTCTTTGTGGCTTCAAAATAATCCTGCAGGATGGTCGCTGCAGCTTCGGCATCAAGCGTCTGCTTGCGCTGCTTCCAGTTTTTGCCGGCTGCGGCCAGGCGCGATTCTGCATCAATGGAGGTGAGTCGTTCGTCGACCAGCGCGACGTTCAGTCCGAACCGGCCTTCCAGTTGGTGGGCAAACCGGCGACAGCGCCGCGTCATCTCGTGTTCGCTGCCATCGAGCGACAGCGGCAGGCCGACGACAAGTTGCGAAGGTTGCCATTCGTTGATCAGTTTGCCGATGGCGGCGAAGCGCGTGTCATTGTCTTCGGCATCGATGGTGAGGAGTCCGCGTGCCATGCACAACAACGGCTCACCGACGGCAACACCGATACGGCGGGTACCAAAATCGAATGCCAGTACCGGATGGTTCGAGGCTACGCCTGGCGATGTGTTGCCGACGGGCGAGGGATGAGTGGCTGTCACGCGTGTCCCGCCACCTCGGAGAGGTTGGCGAAATCGATGCCGAGCAGATGCACTGCGGCATCCAGCCGTGCTTCGGGCGGCAGGTCGAACATGATGTGCGGGTCAGCCTTGACGGTGAGCCAGGCATTTTGCGACAGCTCCCACTCCAGTTGCCCGGCTGACCAGCCGGAATAACCCAGCATCACCAGTGCATCGGCCGGCTCGCCGGTGGCGCCAATCGATTGCAGGATGTCGCGCGAGCTGGTGAGCGCGATGTTTTCGTCGACACGCAGCTGCGACATGCACAGCTGCGCCGGCCGATGCAGCACAAAGCCGCGGTCGGTCTGCACCGGACCACCAAAATAAATCGGTGCCTCGCTGTGCATTTTGCTTTCGCAGGGAATCTCGACGCGATCAAGCAGGGCAGCCAGTGTCATGTCGATCGGGCGATTGACGATGACGCCCATTGCACCGTCGGCGTTGTGCTCGCAAATGTAAGTCAGTGTGCGGGAAAAGCTCGGGTCAGCCATGGCGGGCATGGCGATCAGGAAGTGATTGGCGAGGCTAACTGTGCCCATTAGCGTGTCCATCAGGGCCTCATTGTATCCGATACCATTTCGCTCCGGGCCGCAGCAAGAGCCCTGTGCCAGCGCCAAAGCACGGCAGCTGCAGCCAATATCGAGAGCAGCATGAGCACGACACCCAGGTGATGGGCCCATGTGCCGTAGACCTGTGATCGCTGTACCTTGCCAAACTTGCCCAGCAGGAAGATCCAGTCATGGGGGCCATCCTCGCCCGTCTCGCCGGTCAGCAGTATCAGCGTCGGGGCCTTGGCGTCGTAAATGTAAGGTGCCAGATCAATAAGGCTAACGCTCGCCCACCAGGTGCCAATGGCTGCACCGCAGGCGTCCCGATTGGTCCACAGCAAGGCCGCAGCGATGATCAGGGGAAACAGGATCTGAAACAGGCTGCCGCCCAGAACGGTCATGAACTCGCCAAAGGGCATGAAGATGATGTGCCCGGCTTCGTGGATCGGCAACAGGATGGCATGCATGAAGGAGTTGCTCATTTCGCCATCACGGTAATCCATGCGCGCCATGCGGATACCCCAGACCAGCAGGAACAGCACGGTGGCTGCACGACCGTAGAGATCAAGGCGATCGATCTCGGCGGGCACATGAAACAGGCGATCCCTTATCTGGTCGCGCCAGCCATATGCCTCATCAGCATCTTCGTCGGCAACTGCCTTTTGCAGCGATGGCGGAATGAATTTCTCGCGCTCCACCCACTTGGCGAAATAAAGGCCGCATGCCGGGCACTGCTCGGGTGAGGCCTTTTCTTCAGGCCGCCGCTCGTGGCCGCACTTGGGACATATGTTGAACGCATCCATCAAATAAGCTTAACATCCGCGCATGTCTTCTGCACTTGTCTGGTTCAGGCGCGACTTGCGCCTGAACGATCACGCCGCACTCCATCACGCTCTGGCGAACCACGATCGCGTCCATTGCGCCTTCATGTTCGACAAGGCCATCCTCGGCAATCTGCTTCAGCGTGGCCTGAAGCAAAACCGCCGTGTCGAATTCATGCATGCCGCGCTCGTTGACCTCAATGAGGAACTTCATCAGCACGGCAGCACCCTGATCTTCCGGCATGGATTGGCCGAAGATGAAATCCCCC
>CANJXH010000022.1 GCA_947478755.1 Betaproteobacteria bacterium
ATCAACATGCGATCCGTCACCAATACCGGTTTTTCAGCTATGGCGATGCCATGCTGATCCACAAAGAATGAAATTCGACCTCATCACTTCGGACGGCGCCGCGCGCCGCGGCCGCCTGCAGCTGGCCCACGGCAGCATCGAAACACCGGTGTTCATGCCGGTGGGCACCTACGGCACGGTGAAGGCCATGTCGCCGGACGAGCTGGTGGATATCGGCGCCCAGATCGTGCTGGGCAATACCTTCCACCTCTGGCTGAGGCCGGGGCTGGACGTGATCGGCGCTCACGGCGGGCTGCATCGCTTCATGGGCTGGGACTATCCGATCCTCACCGATTCGGGCGGCTTTCAGGTGTTCAGCCTTGGCGACCTGCGCAAGATCTCGGAAGACGGCGTGAAGTTCCAGTCACCGATCAATGGCGACCGTCTGTTCATGCGGCCGGAAGACTCGATGCAGATCCAGCACGTACTGAATTCGGACATCGTGATGATCTTCGACGAGTGCACGCCCTACCCGGCCGACGCGAAGCAGGCGGCCGACTCGATGCGCCTGTCGCTGCGCTGGGCACAGCGCTCGCGTGACGAACACGACCGCCTCGGCAACGCCAACGCGCTGTTCGGCATTGTTCAGGGCGGCATGCACGAGCACCTGCGCGACGAATCGCTCGCCGGTCTAAACGAGATTGGTTTCGACGGCATGGCGATCGGTGGCCTGTCGGTCGGCGAGCCGAAGGAGGAGTTCAGCCGCATCCTCGCCCACACCGCCCCCAGGCTGCCCGTCGACAAGCCGCGCTACCTGATGGGTGTCGGTACGCCGGAGGACCTGGTATTTGCTGTGGGCCAGGGCATCGACATGTTCGACTGCGTGATGCCGACCCGCAACGCGCGCAATGGCTGGCTGTTCACCCGCAATGGCGACATCAAGATCAAGAACGCGCAATACAAGGAAGACACGGCGCCTCTGGATGAAACCTGCGGCTGCCATACCTGCCGCCATTTCACCCGCGCCTACCTGCACCACCTGCACCGCATTGGCGAGATATTGGGCGCCCGGCTCAACACGATCCACAACCTGTTTTATTACCAGACCCTGATGGCCGAGCTGCGCGCCGCCATCGAGGCCGGCAAGCTGGACAAATACACGGCAGAATTCCACCGCCGGCGCGGCCGAATCGGGGGTTGAACCAGCCCGTTTGCGCGGGCGGGGGAAGCCCGGGGGGATCGGTATAATGCCGGCCTTGCGTTAAACCACCCCATCCCTACTGGAGTTGCCCGTGCTGATTTCCGAAGCTGTTGCCCAAACCGCCGCCCCCGCCGTTGCCAATGATCCGTTTGGCGGCATGCTGGGCTTCATGCCCATCGTGCTGATGTTCGGCGTACTTTATTTCCTGATGATTCGCCCGCAGCAAAAGAAGGCCAAGGAACACCAGAAGATGGTGAACGAGCTGCAGAAGGGCGACGAGATCGTCACCAATGGCGGCCTTGCCGGCCGCATCACCAAGGTGGGCGAAAACTACATGACCATTTCGGTCGGCGACATCAAGGATGTGCCGGTTGAAGTCATCGTGCAGAAATCGGCCGTGACGACACTGCTACCGAAGGGCACGCTCAAGACCCTGTGAGGAAACAGACTGGGGCAAGGACTGGCTCCTTGAGACCCCGGCCCTGTTCTTCTCGCGCTTAACTCCTCACTGCTCACTGACCTATGAATCGTTACCCACTCTGGAAAAACCTCATCGTCGCCTTCGCGCTGATGATGGGTGCGTTGTATACGCTGCCCAATTTCTTTGGCGAAGTACCTGCCGTGCAGGTGGCCAGTGTCAAGGCGACGGTCAAGCTCGACCCGGCCCTGGTGACCAGGGTAAAAGAATCGCTCAAGGCCGATGGCATCAGCTATACCGGCCTTTTCTCCGAGCCCAACAGCATTCGTGTTCGCCTCGCCAATACCGACGCGCAGCTCAAGGCCAAGGATGCGATTGAAAAGGCGCTGAACCCTGATCCGAACGATGCCTCCTACAGCGTGGCGCTGAACCTGGTCTCGAATTCGCCGAACTGGCTGAACAGCATGCACGCGTTGCCAATGTATCTGGGCCTCGACCTGCGTGGTGGCGTGCACTTTCTGTTGCAGGTAGACATGAAAGGTGCACTGACCAAGCGCCTCGACTCGACGGGCGCCGATTTGCGCTCCTTGCTGCGTGACAAGAACATCCGCCACAACGGAATCTCGCGCGAAGGCAACATGCTGGTGGTTCGTTTCCGCGATGCGGCAACGCGCGACCAGGCGATGGTCGTAATCGGCAACCAGCAGGAGGACCTCGCACTGGTCGAAGGACAGGATGGTTCCGACTTCAAGCTGACGGCGACACTCAAGCCGGTTGCAGAAAAAAAGATCCAGGAGTTTGCCCTCAAGCAGAACATCAGCACGTTGCATAACCGGATCAACGAGCTGGGCGTTGCCGAGCCCATCATCCAGCAGCAGGGTATCGATCGCATCGTTGTACAGCTGCCGGGCGTGCAGGACACGGCCAAGGCCAAGGACATTCTCGGTCGCACGGCATCGCTTGAAGTGCGCATGGTGGATGACGAAAACAGTTCCAACGCGAGCGTGATGGAAGAAGCCGCCAAGGGCCAGCCTCCGTTTGGTACCGAGTTCTACATCGAGCGTGGCGGACGTCCGCTGCTGGTGAAAAAACAGGTGGTGCTGACGGGCGACCGCCTCACCGATGCACAACCGGGTTTTGACGAAAACCATGAGCCAGCCGTGAGCCTGACACTGGATTCCGTGGGCGCCCGTATCTTCAAGGACGTGACGCGCGAGAACGTGAACAAGCGCATGGCGATCCTGCTGATTGAAAAGGGCAAGGGCGAAGTTGTCACCGCGCCGGTGATCCGGTCCGAAATCGGCGGTGGTCGGGTACAGATCTCCGGTGGCAAGATGAGCACCGTCGAGGCCAATGATGTGGCCCTGTTGTTGCGCGCCGGCTCGCTGGCCGCGCCGATGGAAATCATCGAAGAACGCACCATCGGCCCCAGCCTCGGTGCCGAAAACATCAGCAAGGGTTTCCATTCGACGCTGTGGGGCTTCACCGCCATTGCCGCGTTCATGATGACCTACTACCTGTTGTTCGGGCTGGTCTCCGTGCTTGCGCTGGCGTCAAACCTGCTGCTGCTGATCGCACTGCTGTCCTTGCTGCAAGCCACGTTGACGGTGCCGGGTATCGCCGCCATCGCGCTGACACTGGGCATGGCGATCGACTCCAATGTGCTGATCAACGAGCGCATCCGCGAAGAGCTGCGTAACGGCTCGACGCCACAGGCGGCAATTGCCGCCGGTTATGAGCGGGCATGGTCGACGATTCTCGACTCCAACGTGACAACGCTGATTGCCGGCATCGCACTGTTGATCTTCGGCTCCGGCCCGGTACGCGGCTTCGCCGTGGTGCATTGCCTCGGCATCCTGACCTCGATTTTCAGTTCGGTGGTGATGTCGCGCGCACTGGTCAACCTGATCTACGGTTCGCGCCGCAAGCTGGCGTCGCTTTCGATCGGCCAAATATGGAAGCCCGGCATCACTGCCGGAGCCAAGGGGAAATAATCATGGAATTCTTTCGTATCAAAAAAGACATCCCCTTCATGCGCCATGCGCTGGTGTTCAACGTCATCTCGCTGATCACCTTCATCCTGGCGGTGGTGTTCCTGGTCACCAAGGGCCTGCACCTGAGCGTGGAGTTCACCGGTGGCACGCTGATGGAAGTCGGCTACACCGAAGCACCGAATCTGGAAAGCATTCGCACTGCGTTGGACAAGGAGGGCTTCACCGACGCCCAGGTACAGAACTTCGGCACCTCGCGCGATGTGCTGATCCGTGTGCCGCTGTCGAAGAACATCGAAGCCGCCAAGGTGGGCGACCACATCATGGGTGCGCTCACCGCGCTGGGTGGCAATCCGGAGAAGAAACGCGTCGAGTTTGTCGGGCCGCAGGTGGGCAAGGAACTGGCGACCGACGGCGCGATGGCCCTGCTGCTGGTCATCGTCGGCATCGTCATTTACCTTGCGATCCGCTTTGAATGGCGCTTTGCCGTCTCGGCCATCATCGCCAACCTGCACGATGTGGTGATCATCCTCGGCTTCTTCGCCTTTTTCCAGTGGGAGTTCTCGCTGCCGGTCCTGGCCGCAGTGCTGGCGGTGCTGGGCTACTCGGTCAACGAATCCGTGGTCGTGTTTGACCGGGTGCGTGAAACCTTCAAGAAGAAGCGCAACATGAGCACGCCGGATGTACTGAACCACGCCATCACCAGCACCATCTCGCGCACCATCATTACTCACGGCAGCACGCAGCTGATGGTAACGTCAATGCTGTTCTTCGGCGGCGCTGCGCTGCACTACTTTGCGCTGGCGCTGACCATCGGCATTCTGTTTGGCATCTACTCTTCGGTACTGGTGGCAAGCCCGCTGGTCATGTGGATGGGCGTCTCGCGCGAGCAGTTCATCAAGGTCAAGGTCGAAAAGCAGGAAGCGGTGGTCTAAGCCCTGCAGGCCGCGAGGCCCGCAGCTTTTCAGACGGATTCAACCAGGCTTCAACTGAGCGTCGCGCGCGCGATCGCGGCGATCTCGAATACCCGTTGCTGCGTATGCAGCACCTTGCGGCTGGCATTGGCGCCATCCGCGGCGCGCTTCAAGATGCCCTGCACCATCGCCGCGTAACGAAACTGCGCGTAGCCAATGTAGAAGGTCATGTCCGGTACCGGTGACAAATTGCGGCGTCGGCAATAGCGATCGACATAGTCTTGCATCGTCGGGATTCCCAGCGCGTCGATATCCATGCCGATCAGGCTGGTGGCGCTGCCACCGACGGGATCGGGCGGATCCCACCAGGGGCGCGTGTGGTGGGCCAGGTCGACCAGCGGATCGCCCAGCGTCGCCATTTCCCAATCAAGCACGGCAAGGACCTCAGGCTTGGTCGGATGGATGATGATGTTGTAGAGACCGAAGTCGCCATGCAGTAGCGTCGTCTGTTCAGACTCCGGCATGCGTTGCGGCAGCGCCTGCATCAGCCAGTCCATGTCGGGAATGTCGACCAGCTTCGATTGCAGGTACTGCTTTGACCAGCGTGCAAAATTGCGCGCCACATAGTCGCCGGTCTTGCCGAAGTCGCCAAGACCAAGTGCGGCATAGTCAAGGTCGTGCAGACGCGCCAGCAGGGCATTCATGCTGTCGTAGATGGCACTGCGATCCTTTGGCGAAACACCGGGCATGTCGGCATTCCAGAACACGCGGCCATCATGGAATTCGACGACGTAGAACTGCGAACCGATCACGCTTTCGTCGGCGCAATAAAGATATGGCGCCGGCACCGGAACACCGGCCTTGCTCATCGCGCTGAGGATGCGGTATTCGCGATCAATCGCGTGTGCCGATTCAAGCAGCTTGCCGGGCGGGCGACGACGCAGCACGACGCTCCTGTCGCGACTGCTGATCTTGTAGGTCGGGTTGGACTGCCCGCCCTTGAACTTGGCAATCTCAAGCTCGCCCGCCATGCCGTCGAGGTGCTTGCCGAGATAGTTGGCGAGCGCCTTTTCATCAATGGCAAGGTGTGCCGGCGGCGCTTCAGTACCGCTGAAAGTTGTCTGGCGGTCGGTCATTTCTTTTCGCGGGGCGGCTTGTACTTGGCGAGTTCAAGTCGGGCGATGGTGCGGTTATGCACTTCGTCCGGGCCATCACCGATGCGCAGCGTGCGCATGCGGGCATAGGTATGGGCGAGGCCGAAATCATCGGTGACGCCGGCAGCACCGAAGGCCTGAATGGTCATGTCGGCAATGCGCTGGCCCATGCGGGTGGCAGCGACCTTGATCTGTGATATCTCGCTGCGCGCGGCCTTGTTGCCGACGGTATCCATCAAATGAGCGGCGTGCTGCGTCAGCAGGCGGCACATGTTGATCTCGATGCGCGCTTCGGCGATGCGCTCCTGCCACACCGAACGCTCGGCGAGCGGCTTGCCGAAGGTGTTGCGCGACAGCAGGCGGCGGCACATCTGCTCCAGCAGGCGCTCGGACTGACCGACGATGCGCATGCAGTGGTGGATGCGGCCAGGGCCTAAGCGGCCCTGCGAAATCTCGAAGCCTCGACCTTCGCCGAGGATGATGTTTTCGACCGGCACGCGAACATTCTCGAAGATCACTTCGCCATGGCCCTTGGGTGGCTCGTAGTAGCCGAACACGGACAAGGGGCGCATCAGTCGAATACCCGGCGTGCCTGGCTCGACCAGAATCTGCGACTGCTGCAGATGCGTCGGTGCCGTGGGATCGGTCTTGCCCATGACGATGTAGATCGCCGTGTTGGGATGATAGGCATTGGTGGTCCACCACTTGTGACCATTGATCACGTAATGGTCGCCGTCGCGCTCGATGCGGGTCTGAACGTTGGTGGCGTCGGACGACGCGACATCAGGCTCGGTCATGCAGTAGGCGGAACGGGTTTTCCCCTCCAGCAGCGGGAGCAGATACTTGCGTTTCTGCTCCTCCGTGCCATAGCGGTCGAGCAGTTCCATGTTGCCGGTGTCGGGCGCATTGCAGTTGAACACTTCCGGTGCCCAATACACGCGCCCCATCTCTTCAGCAAGCGGCGCGTATTCGAGATTGGTCAGGCCGGCGCCGGACGAGGAATGCGGCAGGAAGAGATTCCACAATCCTTCGGCACGGGCCTTGGCCTTGAGCTCGTCCATGATCGCCGGCACGCGAAAGACCTCGCCCGGTACTGCGTGCAGTTGCTGTTCGTAAAGCGCCTCGTTGGGGTAGACATGTGCAGCCATGAAGGCTTGCAGGCGCGCAAGCAGGGCATCGCCTATTTCACTCACGGCGGCCACCATCCACGCGAATCAGCGTGCCCGTGGTGTAACTGCTGTGGTCAGAGGCGAGGTACAGCACCGAGGTCACAATCTCCTCTGGCTCACCATAACGTGGAATCGCTGCTTTCAAGTTCTGCTCCTTTTCCTTGGGCCATGCCTTGGCGATATCGGTGCGAAAGGCGCCGGGCAGGATGGCATTGACGCGCACCTTCGGCCCGTACTCCTGTGCTTGCGCCACGGTAATGGCGTTCAGCGCTGCCTTGGCCCCGGCATAGGGCCCGAAGCTCGGATGCGGCAACAGGGAGCCGACGCTGCTGATGTTGATGATGCTGCCACCGACACCCGCTGCCATACGCGTACCGATCAGCGCAGAGAGGCGATACGGCCCCTTGAAATTCAGCGCCACCACCTTGTCAAAGATTTCCTCGCTGGTATCGAGCGACGAGGGCGCCGCAGGCGACATGCCGGCGTTGTTCACCAGGATGTCCACCTTGCCGAAAGTGCTGCAGGCGACCTCCGCCAGCGCATTAATCTCGTCCCAGTGCCCCATGTGGCAGGCATGTGCGAGTGCGCGGCGTCCCATCGCCCTGATCTCTCCCGCCACCTGCTCGCAGGCGTCCAGTTTGCGGCTGGCGACGATGACGTCCGCACCATGCGCGGCAAGGCCGAGCGAAATGGCCCGGCCGAGGCCACGGCTGCCGCCGGTAACCAGCGCCACTTTGCCACTGAGGTCAAACATGTTTGTCATTTGATGATGTCCGTTCATGCCGTTTGTCTGATATCAGTCCCGGGCAACCCAGGCAAACGAGGAGGTGCCCCACACATTGTGGGGCTCGATTATCAATGAATACTCGCGTCAGAGTGCATCCGCGACAGTGTTCTGCCGGCAGGCAAAATGCGCAGCAATCGTCAAATACGGCTGCATTCGTTAGTACAATCGGGCCGACCGGAATATGGCGCCCTGATGTCGTCGCCACTCTTTCGGGGCACACCCAAAACGATCCAACTTTCTGCATCTCTTATCGCCTCGCGGCGACAACACGGAGGTAAACAACATGATGGCAGTATCCGAACGCTCACAAAAGGTAATTCTAATCTGGGGCTTTTCTTTCATGGTCATTTTTGGCCTGGCCTGGTGGTTTCTGCTTGAAATGGTGCCACCGCCCCCGGTCACGCTGACCCCGGCTGAAATTGCCGCCTATTACACCGAGCATGCTTTCAAGATCAAGCTGGGCGCGGTCATCGCCTCCTGGACCAGCGCCTGCATGGTGCCCTTCTCGCTCGTCATTGCCTTCCAGCTGGCGCGCATCGAGGAAGGCAAACCGGTATGGGCAACGTTGTCCCTGGTCAGCGGTGCGCTGATGTCGATGTTCCTGGTGTTCCCGCCCATCCTGTGGGGCATCATCGCCTTCGAACCCACCCGCTCGCCGGAAATCACTTCGGCCCTGAACCAGATGGCCAACCTGACGCTGGTGACCACCGATCAGTTCTACATTTTCCAGATGATCGCCGTATGGGTTGTGGCCCTGAAGGCGAAGCCGGATCCCTTGTCGGCTTTCCCGCGCTGGCTTGGCTGGATGAATCTGTGGATCGCCATCATCTTTGAAGTGGGTGCGCCATCCTTCATGTTCAAGACTGGTCCGTTTGCATGGAACGGCCTGTTCGTGTTCTGGTTCCCCTTCACCTTCTTCTTTCTTTGGCAGACCACGATGTACGTCTGCATGTGGAAGGCACTGACGCGGCAACAGGCCGTCGTGGAAGGTAGCTGACCAAGCCCCGGGGCAGCGAATTGACATCGCCGCCCCGCCAACAAAAAAGCCCGTCAATGACGGGCTTTTTTGTTGGTGCAGAGTGAACCTCAGTCGGCACGCACGCCTTCGACCTGGATGCGCAGCTTGACGTCCATCTTGAACCCGTAGCCTTCGCCATAGGCAACGCCGAAGTCCTTGCGGTTGAAGGTGCCGCTGGCGTCTGCGCCGCAAACTTCCTTCTTCAGCATCGGATGCGGCTTGCACATGAACTGTTCGATCTTCAGATTGACAGGCTTGGTAACGCCATGCAACGTCAGCTCGCCTTCCAGTGCGGTGGGCTTGCCGCTCTTGAACTTCGCCAGCGTGCCTTTGTAGGTGGCGGTAGGAAACTTGGCAACGTCAAAGATTTCTTCGGCCTTGGCGTGCTCGTTCATCTTGTCCATTCCGTAGTCAATGGAATCCATGTCGATGTTGACTTCGACAGTACCGGTCTTCTTTTCGGTATCGAGGACTACCGTGCCCGTGCTGCGGTTGAACTTGCCGCGCCAGACAGAAAGGCCGCCCATGTGGTCAGCTTCGAAGCTGGGATAGGTGTGCGAGGGATCGAGGTTGTAGGTGGCAGGTGCGGCAAACGCGGGGGCAGCAAATGCGGATGCAATGGCAAGAGTTGCAAGGCTGTGTTTGATGGGGTTTTTCATGTGAGTCTCCTGTGGAATGGATGATTACTTCTTGGTGGTGAGGAACAACTTGAACTTGACCTGGACTTCATCGGCGACGGTGCTGGTGTCAGACCACATGCCCTCGCCAATCTTGAACTGCAGGCGCGGCAAGGCGAATCCGCCTTCGAGCCAGGCGCCACCGGCGTCGTTGCGAACCGAAAACAGGATCACGGTGTCGCGACTGACGCCCTTGACGGTGAGCTGGCCATGCGCCTCGTAGCGGTCGCCAACAAGCGGCTTGACCGAACTGGAAACAAAGCTGGCCTTGGGGAACGCGGCGATATTCAGCCAGCCCTTGCCCTTGACTTCGGTATCGGCGTCGCTGCTGCCGGCATCGATGCTCGCAAGATCAACGTCGACGCTGGCCTTGCCGGCCTCCGGTTTGGCCGGGTCGAGGATGATTTGTGCGGCAAACTTTTTGAAGCCGCCGTTGACGGGTACCCCCATCTGCTTGCTGACAAATGTGATCTGGCTTTTTGCCGGCACGACTTGGTTCAGTTCGACCGCCTGTGCCGTGAAGGCAAGTGTCGCGGCAAACAGGATCAATAGTCTGTTCATGGTGTGGCTCCTCATTTCGCGAATGGATTCATGCGGCCAATCAGGCCGTCCTTCTTGATGAATTGATGCTCGAATGCGGCGCCGACGTGGGCAACCACAAGGCCCAGCATGCCCCAGTTGAGCAACTCGTGTACTTCCTCCAGGGTTTCGCCGAGCTCCTTGTTCTTGTCGAGCAGGTCCGGCAGCGGCAAGACGCCAAACCACACCGTCTGGAAACCTTTGGCCGAACTCATCAGCCAGCCGCTGAGGGGAACGATCACCATGCAGGCGTACAGCAGATAGTGAACTGCTTCAGCGGCCAGACGCTGCCAGTTCGGCATCGTCACCGGTGGCGGTGGCTTGTGCCAGGTGCGCCAGAGAATGCGGATCATGACGAGGAAAAATATGGATACACCCGCCCACTTGTGCCACGAGTAGTACTGGAGCTTTTGCGGCGACAGCGGAAGATCGGCCATGTACAGGCCCAGCGGAAAGGCACAGAAAATCATCAGGCCAATCAGCCAGTGCAGGGCAATCGATACCTTGTTGTAGCGAATCATCAGTGTTTCTCCTTTTGGGTAGCCGTGGCGGCGGACAAGGCCTTTTTCAGCGTATTGAGGCCCTGCTCCAGGACAGAAAGTTCCTTGTCGCAGACGAGGCCAAAGGCTTCGCGCAGATGACCGATATGAGCAGGAAATGCGCGGTCAAATATTTTTTCGCCGGCGCCGGTCAGTGAGACGATGGTGGATCGCCCATCCCTTGGGCAGCTTTCACGACAGACCAGCCCCTTGGCTTCAAGTCGGTCTACCACGCCGGTCAGTGTGCCTTTGGTGATGAGCGTACGTTCGCCCAGTTCGCGAAAGGTCATGCCCTTGGTATTGCCCAGCGTGGCGATGACGTCAAACTGCGGTGCAGTCAATTCAAGCGTCTGTATGTGGGCGCTCGAATAGCGCTCAAATGCCTGATAGCACTCGACCAACTCGCGTAATGCGGACAGGAAATGCGCCTTGGCAGCTGTTTTGGTCATGGGAAACCAAACTCCATTTAGTTCTAGGTAGAACAATTTTGGTACTACCTAGAACGAATGTCAACCCCCGACAATAAGTCAGACAGCCTCAGCCAAGATTCAAGGGCATGCCCGGATCGCCCTTTGCCATTGCCCGCAGATAGGCGGGGCGTTCGCCGACGCGCTTGAGATAAGCACGCAGGTTGGGGAAATTGGCCAGATCCACCGGGGCAAACTGACGCATGGTGGTGACAGTGAAAAACATGATGATATCGGCGGCGGTGAATTCCGGTCCGGCGAAATACGGCGCTTCACCCAGTCGTTTTTCTATCAGGGCGAAGGCAGTGACAAGGCGCCCCTTGAGGGATTGCACCACGACATTTTCCTCATCTCCACCGCTGATCTTGACCATCATGCTGATCATCAGGTTCGGCATCATCGAGCCATTGGCAAAATGAAACCAGAATACGTAGTCGGCAAAATTGGGCTTGTCGGCCGAGACCGAAAGGCGCCCCTTGCCGTATTTGGCGATGATGTAGTCCATGATGGCCCCGGACTCGGGCATGACCACATCACCATCAGTAATAATCGGCGCGGTACCGACCGGATGCAGCGCCTTGTACTCGGGTGGTGCGAGTTGGGTTACCGGGTCGCGCTGGTAACGCTTGAACTCGTAGGAAATGCCGAGCTCTTCGCACAACCAGACGATGCGTTCCGATTGCGAAACACCAAGGTGGTGAACGGTCAGCATGATCTTCTCCTCCGGGCATTTTGCCCTTGTTGAAAAACTAAATTGCGAATCTATGCTTGATGCGTAGCGCCTCGCCACCTGCCTCGATGGCAATCAGGCGATCAATGTTCGGGTGTTTGCCTGGGTTGGTCAAGGCATCGGCAGCGTGTTCGGCAAAGAGATCGATGCCTTTTCTGGCAGCCTCTTTGGTAATCAAACCGTAGGTCTGCGCAAGATGGTTATAGACGGTGAGCGACCCGATCTGGCCCGCCTTGTTTTCAATGCTGGCAACCACGGCACCTTCCGGGTCGAGCAGATCGATGGACGACAGATGCGAAATCTTGGGCAGCTGCTTGAGGTTGTCGGCAAAGCTCATTTATATCCTCTTGGCCAATTCGGTCGCCTTGCCGATATAGCTGGATGGCGTCATTTGCAGCAAGCGCGCCTTTTCCGCTTCCGGAATTGCCAGGCCACGAATGAACAGGTGAAGCGCGTCTCGTTCGATGCCCTTGCCGCGCGTCAGTTCCTTCAATTGTTCGTAGGGATTCTCGATGCCGTAGCGCCGCATCACGGTTTGTACCGGCTCAGCCAGCACTTCCCACGTTGCGTCGAGATCGTCTGTCAGACGCTTGGGGTCGGCTTCAAGTTTACCCAGACCACGCAGGCACGAGTCATAGGCCAGCAGGCTGTAGCCAAAGGCAACTCCCATGTTGCGCAATACGGTTGAGTCGGTAAGGTCGCGCTGCAGACGCGAGATCGGCAGCTTCTCCGCCAGATGGCGCAGCAGTGCGTTGGCAAGCCCAAGGTTGCCTTCCGAATTTTCAAAGTCGATCGGGTTGACCTTGTGCGGCATGGTCGACGAACCTATCTCGCCCGCCTTCGGTCGCTGCTTGAAATAGCCAAGGGAAATGTATTGCCAGAGGTCGCGATTGGCATCGATCAGGATGGTGTTGATGCGCGCGATGGCATCGAACAATTCGACCATGGCATCGTGCGGCTCGATCTGAATCGTGTATGGATTGAACTCGATACCGAATGACTCGACGAAACGGCGATTGAAACTTTCCCAATCAAAATCGGGATAGGCCGCGAGGTGTGCGTTGTAGTTGCCGACGGCACCGTTGAACTTTGCGGTCAATGACACTGCGGATATAACGCGCTGGGCGCGCAGCAACCTTGCCGCGATATTGGCCATTTCCTTGCCCAGCGTTGTGGGCGTTGCCGATTGTCCGTGGGTGCGCGAAAGCATCGGCAATGCCGCGTGCTCGTGCGCGAGACTGCGGAACTTCTCCACCAGCCCGCCAATGCTGGGCATCAGGTTGATGGACCGCGAGTCCTGCAGCATCAGGGCATGCGACAGGTTGTTGATGTCTTCGGAGGTACAGGCGAAGTGAATGAAGCCGGCAGCGGCGGTAATCTCGGCGTTTCCGGCGAAGCGTTCCAGCAGCCAGTATTCAACCGCCTTTACGTCGTGATTGGTGCGCGACTCGATTGCCTTCACCGCAGCCGCATCGGCTTCGGAGAAACCACTGACAACAAGATCAAGCTCGGAAATCGTGTCCGGACAGAAGGGCTTGATTTCCTTCAGCGTAGGTTCGGCCGCAAGCGCCTTCAACCATTCGATTTCAACGCGGATGCGATTACGGATCAGACCGAATTCGGAAAAATGACTGCGCAGTGGCTCGACTTTGGCGGCGTAACGACCATCCAGCGGGGAGAGCGCGGTGAGATTTGAGGGCATGTTTTACTACCTGTATATGTCGCACAATTTTAACATGGGCGTCATGCCGGACCTCCGCGACAAGTGACCCGTAAGGGCGATGCTATACTCGTTGCACAATTTTCACGAAGCGCAAAAATACAAAACCGATGAAACTCTTCTGCACCCTGACCAGCCCCTACGCCCGCAAGGTTCGCGTGGTTCTGGCCGAAAAGAAAATTGATTTCGAGCTGGTCATCGAAAGCCCGCGTACCAGTGAACTGATCGCGCATTACAACCCGCTGGCGCGCGTACCGGTTCTGGTGCTTGATGACGACAGCGCGATCTACGACTCACCTGTGATCGTCGAGTATCTCGACAACGTTGCACCCAACAACAAGTTGATGCCGCAACCCAACCGCGAGCGCATCGAAGTCAAATGCCGTGAAGCATTGGCGGATGGATTGGTCGATGCCGCGGTAGCTATCCGCAACGAATTGGCGCGACCGGTAAAGCAACGTGACGATGCCGCCATCAAACGCAATCACCTTGCCATTGGCCGCAGCCTGCAGGCCATGGAGCACAAGCTTGGCGACAACACCTGGGCGATGGGCAGCCATTTCTGCATGGCGGACATCGCCATCGGCAGCGCGCTCGGTTATCTGGATTTCCGCTTCGGCGACATCGACTGGCGCCCGGCCCAGCCCAATCTGGAACGCCTTTATGAAAAGCTGATGCAGCGCCCTTCTTTTCAGGACACCCTGCCACCGGCTGGCGCCTAGCCGGTATCAGGCGATGATGCCTCCGCCGAGGCATACCTTCGACTCGTATATCACGACCGACTGCCCCGGCGTAATCGCCCACTGCGGGGCAGCGAAGTGCACCTCGCAGTTTTCCGCATTGACAGACTCTACCTCGCAGGGCGCATCCGGCTGGCGATAGCGTGTCTTGGCGGTATATACCCAATGCGTATGCGGCGGCCGGGCGGCAACCCATGACAGATTTGCCGCCTTCAAGGTGTGCTTTAGCAGTGCCGGGTGTTCGTGCCCCTGTACCACGTACAGGATGTTTCGCTCCATGTCCTTGGCGGCCACATACCACGGCAGTTCGGATTCGCCGCGCACGCCGCCAATACCCAGCCCATCGCGCTGGCCCAACGTGTAATACATCAAACCCTGGTGGCGACCGAGGACCTTGTCGCCACCGAGTGCCCGTATCTCGCCTTGATTGACCGGCAAATAGCGCTGCAGGAAATCGCGGAAGGGCCGCTCGCCGATGAAGCAGATGCCGGTCGAGTCTTTCTTGTCATGATTGGCAAGCCCGGCTGTCTGGGCGATACGACGCACTTCCCGCTTGTAGATATGGCCCAGCGGGAAAAGTGTTTTTGACAGCGGCGCCTGACTCAGGCGATAGAGAAAATAGCTCTGGTCCTTGGTTCCGTCCTCGGCCTTGAGCAACTGGAACTCGCCTCGCACTTCACGCACCTGCGCATAGTGCCCGGTGGCAATGCGATCAGCACCCAACTGCAGCGCATGATCAAGAAACGCCTTGAACTTGATTTCGGAATTGCAGAGGACGTCCGGATTCGGGGTGCGACCCGCCTGATATTCGCGCAGAAATTCGGCGAATACACGATCCTTGTATTCGGCAGAAAAATTCGCCACTTCCATGTCCATGCCAATAATGTCGGCGGCTGCCATGGCGTCAATCAGATCCTGTCTTGACGAGCAATATTCGTCGTTGTCATCGTCCTCCCAGTTCTTCATGAACAGGCCGATAACCTTCCAGCCGGCCTGCTTCAGCAGCAAAGCCGCCACCGAGGAATCGACACCGCCGGACATGCCGACAATCACGGTATTGCGTCCGGCCTCCGGTTGCGGGATCAATGCCACGTCCGTATCCAGCATTGGCAGCTTGTCGCGGTCCATGTCACTCACCATAATGTCTGATCGCCGTCAGTGGAATGCGCTGCCCGGCCAGATGATCGACAACGCACTGCCAGATCAGGGGACTGCGATGCCGGTCCTGCGAGCCGCGAATCTCGTCCGGCGACATCCAGACCGTGCGCAAAATTCCTTCGTCAAGCTGGCGCCGCGCATCAAACTCGCCCAGCGTGCCGGCAAAGGCGAAGCGCAGATAGGTGATGTCCTTTTGCGGCCTTTGCCATTGGTAGATGCCGACCAGTGCCGTGGGCACGAATTGCCAAGCCGATTCTTCCAGCGCCTCACGCGCACAGGCATCGATTAACGATTCATTTTCGTCCAGATGTCCGGCCGGCTGATTGAGCCGAATGCCCTGGTCGGTTTCTTCTTCCACCAGCAGATAACGGCCCTCACGTTCGATCAGCGCCGCGACGGTGACATTGGGTTTCCAGATTTCCATAGCGACCGATTTTAACGTGGCGCTCCGGCCTGAGGGTTGGCCGGCCTGTGGGAAACAAGGCAAATCCGCTAAAATAGCGGCTTCCCTGAAATGACGCTGGAGAAACAAACAATGTCGATGGCTGACCGTGACGGCTTGATCTGGTATGACGGCAAGCTGGTGCCCTGGCGTGATGCCACCACTCATGTGCTGACACACTCGCTTCACTACGGTGTTTCCGTTTTCGAGGGCGTGCGCGCCTACAACACGGTTTCCGGAACGGCTATTTTCCGTCTCAAGGAGCATACCGACCGACTGTTCAATTCGGCGCATATCTACATGATGCCGATCCCCTACAGCCGCGAACAGATCATGGAAGCGCAAAAGGAAGTGGTGCGCGCCAACAAGCTCGAGTCCTGCTACATCCGCCCGATTGCCTATTACGGCGCCGGGAAAATGGGCATCAACCCCAAGGGGGCGGGCGTTCATGTCGCCGTTGCAGCATGGGAGTGGGGCTCGTATCTGGGCAAGGAAGGCATGGAGAACGGCATTCGCGTCAAGACATCTTCATACGCCCGCCACCACGTCAACGTCACCATGGCCCGTGCCAAGCTTTCCGCCACCTATGCCAACTCGGTACTGGCCAATCTGGAAGCAACGCAGGATGGTTACGATGAAGCGTTGCTGCTTGATGTGGATGGTTTCGTTGCCGAAGGCGCCGGCGAAAATCTCTTCATCGTCAAGAACGGCGTGATCTTTGAGCCGGAAATCGCTTCGGCGCTCTCTGGCATCACGCGCGCATCCGTCCATGCTCTCGCGCACGACCTCGGGTACGAGGTGCGCACACAGCGCTTGACGCGCGACGACATCTACATTGCCGACGAGGCCTTTTTCACCGGCACCGCGGCTGAAGTAACGCCGATCCGCGAACTCGACAATCGCGTCATCGGTGCAGGTCGCCGTGGCCCGATCACGGAAAAGCTGCAAAGCCTGTTTTTCGACGTGGTGAATGGCAAAGTGCCAGCCCATGCCGATTGGTTGTCAAAAGTGTGAGGACAAACATGAGCCAGGGAAACGTTGCCAGCAAGGACACCGATACCGCACGTGACGTAAATGTCACTGCACACGATCTGCCGCTGCACTGTCCGCAACCCGGTGCGCCGCTGTGGGCGCGGCATCCCCGCGTATTTCTTGATGTACTGAAAGCCGGCAGCGCCGCCTGCCCTTACTGCGGCACGCACTACACTTTCACGGGTGAACGGCCTGCGGGCCACCATTGATGGTCCGCTGCGGGGACTAAGCGGTGGGTGTGGGAAGACAATGCCTTTTCCTCGCCTCCTTGTCCTCGACTCGCCGTATCTGCCCCACGCATTGCTGCCGGGTGCGAACCTGACACCATGACGGCCAACTCCTCCCCTCGCGTGCACAAGTCCTCGCGAACCCTGATTGTCGCCCCGTCATGGATCGGCGACACGATTCTGGCGCAACCCCTGCTGTCACGTCTTGCCGCCCAAGGCGCAATCATCGACGTCCTTGCTCCTGGCTGGAGCGCCCCCTTGCTGCAGCGCATGCCGGAGGTCAATCGCGTCATCAAAAGTCCGTTCGGACATGGCGATTTCGCTTTTTCAAAGCGACGCGAACTGGGACGCAAGTTGGCGGCGGAACGGTACGATGCCGCCTATGTATTGCCCAATTCATGGAAATCCGCCCTGGTCCCGTTTTTTGCCGGCATACCGCTGCGTATCGGCTATCAGGGCGAAGCCCGTTACGGTCTGCTGAACCGTCGCCACCGCCTGGACAAGAATGCACTGCCGCAACTGGCTCAACGCTATGCCCGACTTGCCGACCCGACCGACACGACTACCGTGCCCGAGTTGCCCGCCGTACGCCTGACGTCCGGCACCGAACAACAGCACAGCGCGCGCAGCGCGATGGGATTGGCACTGGACGGCGCACCCGTCATCTTCTGTCCCGGCGCGGAATACGGACCGGCCAAACGCTGGCCGGCACATCACTTTGCCACGCTGGCACAAAAACTTGGCAGCACGTCAGATCCGGTCTGGATTCTCGGCTCCGCGGCAGATGTTGCTGTCGGTGAGGCTATTGTCAACGCCGCGAAGGGATGCGCCGTCAATCTGTGCGGACGCACTTCGCTTGAACAGGCCGTTGATCTCATTGCCACGGCACGCCTGGTGGTCAGCAACGACTCCGGTCTGATGCACGTGGCGGCTGCGCTCGATCGACCTCTGCTGGCCCTCTATGGTTCTTCCAGCCCTGTCTACACACCGCCGTTGTCAAGCCATGCGAAGATAGTCTCCATGAACGTCGAGTGCAGCCCCTGTTTCAAGCGCGAGTGCCCCCTCGGGCACTTCAAGTGCATGGAGGAAATGGTGCCCGAGATTGTGTTGAACCTGACGAGACCCTCAAATTGACCAAAGGTTTTTTCTCAACGCCGCTGGATGCCGAGACCGCCTTTTACGAAGCACTGGAGCAGGCCGATCTTGAGGCCATGATGCTGGTATGGGCCGAAGATGAAGAAATCGTCTGCATTCATCCCGGTGGTCCGCGTTTGTCGGGCTATGCCAGCGTGCGTGAGGCATGGCGCCGGATATTCGATGGCGGCACGCGACTCAGCGTACAAATATCCACCCTGAGCACGATTGCCAATCCTTTCACTGCCGTTCACAGCGTGATTGAACATATCGGCGTAAAGAATGATCCATCGCAACAGGCGCCAGTCGTGGCCACCAATATCTATGCACGTGGTGCGGCCGGATGGCGGATGGTATTGCACCATGCTTCGCCAATTCCTCCCGACTCGATAGACGAAACGCCCAAGGTGCTTCACTGATTTTCATTTCTGTCATGTAGCTCACGTAACATGACCAACAACCATATTGATACGGAGTTTCAATGAGCGTTCCACCACTCGAAATATTCAAGGCCTACGACATTCGCGGCATTGTCAGAGAGACCCTCACCGCCGATGGCGTGCGCCAGATCGGCCATGCGCTGGGCTCGGAAGCCAGGGCACGCGGACTGGACGCCATCGTAATCGGCCGTGACGGCCGATTGTCGGGGCCTGAACTGGCCACGGCACTTGCCACCGGCATCACCAGTTCGGGAACGAACGTCATCGACATTGGCCGTGTGCCGACCCCGGTCACCTATTTCGCAGCGCATCACCTTGGTGTCGGCAGTTGTGTCTCGGTGACCGGCAGCCACAACCCGCCGAATTACAACGGCCTGAAGATGGTGCTCGGCAACCAGACACTTTTTGGCGGCCAGATTCGTGCCTTGCGTCATCGCATTGTCAAAGGCGACCTGAATGAAGGCGAGGGGCAAAGCCGTTCGGCCAAGGTGGAAGACGCCTATCTGGATCGCATCGTCGGCGACATCAAACTGTCGCGCCCGATGAAAATCGTCATTGATTGCGGCAACGGCGTGGCCGGAGAACTGGCCCCAAAACTCTTTCGCCGCCTCGGTTGCGAAGTCATCGAACTGTTCTGCAAGATTGACGGTACCTTTCCCAACCACCACCCCGATCCGTCAAAGCCTGAGAACCTGCGGGATGTCCAGCAGGCCTTGCGCGATACGGATGCCGAACTCGGCCTGGCCTTTGATGGTGACGGCGACCGGCTTGGCGTGGTCACCAAGGATGGCGAAATCATCTACCCTGACCGTCAGCTCATGTTGTTCGCCGCCGATGTACTGACACGCAATCCCGGCGCCCAGATCATTTATGACGTTAAGTGTTCGCGATGGGTGGCCAAGTCGATTCGCCATCAGGGTGGCCGCCCGCTGATGTGGAAGACGGGACATGCCCTGATCAAGGCAAAGCTGCGGGAAACCGGGGCTGAGCTGGCGGGCGAAATGAGCGGGCACATTTTTTTCAAGGAACGCTGGTATGGCTTCGACGATGCGCTGTATACCGGCGCACGCCTGCTCGAAATCGTTTCGCGCTGGAATGACGCCAACTGGCCACTGAAGAATCTCCCCAATGCGCTCTCGACACCCGAGCTCAATATAAAGATGACGGAAGGCGAACCGCACACACTGATCGAAAAGCTCAAGAGTGAGGCGAAGTTTCCTGACGCGCGCGAGCTGATCACCATTGATGGCGTGCGCGCCGATTATCGCGACGGCTTCGGCCTTGCCCGCGCATCGAATACGACACCTGTGCTGGTGCTGCGCTTCGAGGCCGACAACAAGGAAGCGATGGCCAGAATTCAGGCCGAGTTCAAGGCAGCACTGCTGTCCGTCTGGCCGGGACTCGACGTCAGCTTCTGAACGCTAGGGCGTGGCAAGTTGGCGGCGTGCCAGCCAGTCACGCACCGCATGACCGGTGCCGGCATCCCAGGGCACGATGTCTTCCGGCACCATCAGGCGGTAGTCGCACAGCTCTTCGTTGAGTACGATCTCGCCGCGCGCCTTGACGTGATAGGCGATGATGAGTTCATTCTTGCGACGAAAATCGTAAACCCCGACGAGGTGCGTTGATATCGTGTCGAGGCCCACTTCTTCCTTCACCTCGCGCGCCACGCCCTCTTCCGGCGATTCGTCGCGCTCGAGAAAGCCGGTGATCAGCGCGAAGAACTCGAAGTCCCAGGCACGGTTGCGCGCCAGCAATATCTTGCCGCCCGAATCTTCGTGTTCGATGATCGCCGCGACCACGGGCAGCGGATTGTCCCAATGGACAAAACCGCATTGCATGTCGGGGCAAACCTGACGTTGCCGTCCCGCCAACGGCAACTCCATCAAGCCCTGCGCGCAGCGGGGGCAGTAGCGCATCAGATCCTGCCTTCGACCCAGGCCTGGACCGAGGCCAGCGCTGCGGCGAGGTTTTCGGGTTGAGTGCCGCCGGCCTGTGCCATGTCGGGCCTGCCGCCGCCCTTGCCACCAACCTGCTGCGCGACGGCATTGACCAGATCACCCGCCTTGACCTTCGACATCAGGTCGGGGGTCACACCGGCAATCAGCGTCACCTTGCCATCAACGGCACTTCCCAGCACGATGGCGGCGCTTTTCAGCTTGTCCTTCAGCTTGTCCAGCGTTTCGCGCAGGGCCTTGGCATCGGCGCCTTCCATCTGTGCGGCAAGCACATTGATGCCTTTTACCTGTACTACCGCATTTGCCAGGTCGTCGCCCTGACTGGCAGCAAGCTTCGACTTCAGGCGCGCCAGTTCCTTTTCCATTGCCTTGACGCCGTCAATGATCTGCGCCACACGTGCCGCGGCTTCGTCGGCCGGTGCCTTGACTTGTGCCGCCACGTTGTCGAGCTGTGCAAGCTGCAACTGCACGTAGGCGAGGGCATTATCACCCGTCACTGCCTCGACACGCCGCACGCCGGCCGCCACGCCGGACTCGGCGACGATCTTGAACAGGCCGATATCGCCAGTGCGCTTGACGTGCGTACCCCCACACAGTTCGCGCGACGAGCCGATATCAAGCACGCGCACTTCGTCGCCGTATTTTTCGCCGAACAGCATCATGGCCCCGGTCTTCTGCGCCTCGTCGATCGCCATCACCCGCGCCTGCGCTTTGGCATTGGCCAGTATCTCGGCATTCACGATCTGCTCGACATGGCGAATTTCATCGTCCGTCATCGGTTGCATGTGCACAAAGTCGAAACGCGTCTTGTCGGCATCAACCAACGAACCCTTTTGCTGCACGTGGCTGCCCAGCACTTCGCGCAAGGCCTTGTGCATAAGGTGCGTCGCCGAATGGTTGCGCACCGTGCGACCACGGGCCTGTGTATCGACACGACCCAGCACGCTGTTGCCTACCGCGAGCTTGCCGGTCTTGACCACACCGTGGTGGCCAAACACCGTGGCCTGGATTTTCTGGGTGTCCTCAACGGCGAAGATGCTGTGGGTCGATCGCAACTCGCCGCGATCGCCAACCTGGCCCCCGGATTCGGCATAGAAGGGCGTGTCATCAAGGACGACCACACCGATCTCGCCCTCGACCAGTTCATTGACGGCAACACCATCCTTGTACAACGCGAGCACATTGCCCTTGGCTTCGAGCGAGTCATAACCGTGGAAGGTAGTGGTCTTGCCCGCGTAGTCCAGATTGGCGGCCATCTTGAACTTGCCGGCAGCACGCGCCTGTTCTTTCTGTCTTGCCATGGCCGCATCAAAGGCGGCGGTATCGACCGTGACGCCACGTTCGCGGCAGACGTCGGCCGTCAGGTCGAGTGGGAAACCGTAAGTGTCGTGCAACTTGAATGCCGTCTCGCCGCTGAACGTCTTGCCTGCGTTCTCCACCAATTCACTCTCGAGAATCACCATGCCGTTTTCAATCGTGGCAAAAAAACGATCCTCTTCCTGCTTCAGCACATCCGTCACGCGTTGCTGCCCCGCCTTGAGTTCCGGATATGCATCGCCCATCTCGGCCACAAGGTCGGCCACCATGCGATGGAAGAAAGCCGCCCGCGCACCGAGCTTGTAGCCGTGGCGAATGGCGCGGCGGATGATCCGCCGCAGCACATAGCCGCGACCTTCGTTGCCGGGTATCACGCCGTCAGCGATGAGGAAGGAACAGGCGCGGATGTGGTCCGCCAGCACGCGCAGCGAAGGGCTTTCGATGTCGCTGCAATTCGTCTCGCGTGCGGCGGCACGCACCAGCGCCTGCATCAGGTCCACTTCATAATTGCTATGCACGTGCTGCAGCACCGCCGAGATGCGCTCCAGACCCATGCCGGTATCGACGCTGGGCTTGGGCAGCGGATGCATCACGCCCGCTTCATCGCGGTTGAACTGCATGAACACGTTGTTCCATATTTCGATGTAGCGATCACCGTCCTCTTCCGGCGTGCCGGGCAGGCCACCGGGGATATCCGCGCCGTGGTCGTAGAAGATTTCGGTGCAGGGGCCGCAGGGGCCAGTGTCGCCCATCATCCAGAAATTGTCAGAGGCGTAACGTGCCCCCTTGTTGTCGCCGATGCGTATCACGCGATCCGCCGTGAGCCCGATGTCTCTGGTCCAGATGTCGTATGCCTCGTCATCCTCGGCATAGACAGTGACGTAGAGCTTTTCCTTCGGCAGCTTGTAGACCTCGGTCAGCAATTCCCATGCGTACTTGATTGCGTCGTGCTTGAAGTAGTCACCGAAACTGAAATTGCCGAGCATCTCGAAAAAGGTATGGTGCCGCGCCGTGTAACCGACATTTTCCAGATCGTTGTGCTTGCCGCCGGCACGCACGCATTTCTGCGACGTGGTGGCACGGGTATAGGGGCGCTTGTCGAAGCCAAGGAAAACATCCTTGAACTGGTTCATCCCCGCATTCGTGAACAGCAAGGTCGGGTCGTCATGCGGCACCAGCGAACTGGAACCGACAATCTGGTGGCCCTTGGAGGCAAAGTAATCGAGAAATTTCTGGCGGATTTCGGCGCTTTTCATGGCGTTTCGTGGCGGATTCGGCAAAACGCCGATTTTACGCGATGCACGCAGGCAGACAAAAACAAAAAGGCCCGCCAAAAGCGGGCCTTCAGGGAAAGGCGAGCGAGACTACGGCAGGCGTCGGTAACCGCGATCAACGCGCCCGATCAACGCGCCCATTGTGGTTCAGGTCATGCTGGCGATCGTGCTTCTGGCGATGGACGGCACGCGAGTTGCGATTCAGTTCGTGATGCAGGCCCTTGCGCTCGGCCCCGGTCACCTTGCCGTCGGCTTTCGCCGCCGCGAGATCAGCCTCTGTCCTGGCTTCACGCGCCTCCAGGCGATTGGCTTCGCGCGGCGTCAGGGCGCCGGATTTTTCGCCCGCCTCAATACGTTTTTCCTGGTTATCAAGCCGTTTGTCGATGCCCGGCGTGGCGGCAGGATTTCTTGGCGCAGGCGTTTGGGCAATGGCCGGCAAGGTCAGTGCAAGCAGTGAAGCGGCGATCAGTGTTGTCTTGATTTTCATGACATGAACTCCCTGTATGGATTGATGGATATGGGCAACCCCATGACTACCTTAACGCCGCAATCGGCACAAAGCGCACCGGGTGGTTGTAAGCCCTCGTAACACGGGCCTCAGATTCCCGGGAACAGATCCGGACGATCGGAAAAGACGGCGTCAATACCGGCTGCATACAGTGCTTCAGCCTCGGCCCAGTCATTTACCGTCCAGATGGCCATTGGCAGTCCATGGCGTCGGCATTTTCCCAGCACATCAATGCTGTTGTCTTTCGCCGACGCGTGAAAGCCGACGCAATCCAGCGCTGCCAGCTGCTCACGCCAATCATCGGGCACCTGCACCACTTCCAGCGCCAGCGGCAGATGCGGGGCGATATCGCGCACCGTCTCGAGCGAACGATAGGAAAACGACGAGACCAGAGGCAAGGTCTTGCCCCGCCAGGCATCGGCGATCACCCGCACCACGGCCTCCGCCGTCTCAACGTCAAACCCCGAGGCCGGCTTGATCTCGACGTTCGGCAGGATGCCGAGATCGGCACAGGCTTGCAGCACCTCGACAAAGGTCGGGATCCGTTGCCCGGCAAAGGCGGGATGGTGCCGCGCACCGGCATCAAGCTGACGCAGCTGCGCAGCGGTGCGGAGGTTCACCTGTCCTTTGCCGTTCGTGGTGCGCTCCAGCGTCTCGTCGTGAATCACCAAAGGAACACCATCACTGGAGAGCATGACGTCAAACTCGACGGCCCTGCATCCCAATCGGGCCGCAAGGGCCAGCCCCGCCAGCGTGTTTTCCGGTGCCAATGCGCCACCGAGTCGATGTGCAATCAGCTGTGGGTAGGGCCAGGTTGCCTTCATGTCAGCCCGCTATTTTGCCGAGTTCGCCTTTTGCATGGCGTTATCCAGCGCCTGCTTTGACGACACCTCGTCCCGCCAGACCAGTTCCATCTGCTCACCGATATCGTTTCGAACCTTCATCTGCAACGGCCCGCTTTTCAGGCGGAACTTGTCCGCATGCTTGCTCAAGCGACGCACCGCGGCATCGACCACATACGGCGACATGCCGGACTCGCGCAGGGCAACAATCGACTGGGCGGTCATCGGCAGATACCCTGTCCCCTTCACCCATGCCTGCTGTACGTCGCGCTGCATCATGAAGGCGGCAAATTTTGCCATCACTTGATACTCGGCCTTGGCCTTGCCTGCCAGCATCCATAGCCCGACGCCATCAGGCGATACGTTTCCGGGCACCACGCCGTACTCGTCATCGTAATAGGGCAAGCCACCAACGCCAGCGTCGATACGACCACCGGCCTTTATCTCGCTGTGGAGCGACGACTCGCTGATCAGCATGGCGCATTCACCCGAGAGGAAGTGCTGATTGGCTTCATCGCGCGGGCCGTAATAGCGAAAGTAGGTGCTGCGATACCAACTGGCCAGCATGGCAATGTGCTTTACATTGATCAGGCCGTTGAGCGCGACACGATTGCCGGCCGTCATCGTCGGCTGTCCTTGCTGCTGGGTAATGTTTTCAAGCTGGGTCCAACTGAAGCGAGAAGATGTCAAGGGACATATCCTGGCGTCAATCAGCTTGCCTGCCACCTCCAGCACTTCATGCCAGGTGCGGGGGGCCACTTCAGGCTCGACACCGGCTTTACGAAACAATTCCTTGTTCCAGTAGAGAACGGGCAAGGACAGTCCCAGCGGCAAGGCATTCAACTGGCCGGGCTTCTCGCTCATGGCATCAATGATCTGCGGATACATGCCCGAGGTCGAGAACTTCTGCCCCGAATCCTTCATCACCTGATACAGCGGCTTGTAAGCCGTCACTTTTGAGAAATAGACGGTGCTGTCGTCGATGTTCAACAACGCCATGTGCGGCAACCGGGCGCGATCACTCACCGTACCGAGGTCTTGCAGCACGACTTTCCCTTTCCCTTTTTGCGCACTGTTGAAGCGCAATGCGAGGCTGGACAGGGTATCGAGGCTGCGGCCAGTGAGTGCATGGCGCAACGTCACTTCCTGCGCCTGGCCGGATACCGAAAGCAGCATCAAGGCAAGGCTGGCAAAAAATCTTTTCATGGGCTGATTGAGATGATTTATCG
>CANJXH010000023.1 GCA_947478755.1 Betaproteobacteria bacterium
CTTGGTCCGGCAGGCCTATGATTCAAAAAAACCCAAAGGAGGATCACCGTCAATGACACTCACCCACCTGCAACGACTCGAGGCCGAAAGCATCCACATCATGCGTGAAGTGGTGGCCGAGACCGAAAACCCGGTCATGCTGTATTCGATCGGCAAAGACAGCGCCGTCATGCTGCATCTGGCCATGAAGGCGTTCTATCCAGCCAAGCCACCGTTCCCCCTTCTGCACGTCGATACCACGTGGAAGTTCCGCGACATGTACGCATTGCGCGACCGCATGGCCAAGGAACTGGGCATGGACCTCAAGGTCTGGCACAACCCTGAAGCGCAAGCAATGGGCATCAACCCCTTCGATCACGGCTCGGCGATCCATACCGACATGTGGAAGACGCAGGGACTGAAACAGGCGCTTGATCACTTCCAGTTCGACGCTGCGTTCGGCGGTGCCCGCCGTGACGAAGAAAAGTCCCGCGCCAAGGAACGAATTTTTTCTTTCCGTTCAACCGCGCATCGCTGGGACCCCAAGGCGCAGCGTCCCGAGTTGTGGAAGCTCTACAACGCACGCAAGCACAAGGGAGAAAGCATTCGCGTGTTCCCGATCTCGAACTGGACCGAGCTCGACATCTGGCAATACATCTTCCTGCAGAACATTCCGATCGTGCCGCTCTACTTCGCCAAGACGCGTCCCGTGGTTGATCGCGATGGCACGTTGATCATGGTCGACGACGAGCGCATGCCGCTGCGTCCCGGCGAAGTGCCGATGATGCGCAAGGTACGTTTCCGTACGCTGGGCTGCTACCCGCTGTCCGGCGCGGTCGAATCCGAAGCAGAGACCCTGGAAGACGTCATTCAGGAAATGCTGCTGACCAGAACATCAGAACGTCAGGGCCGCATGATCGATCACGATCAGGCGGGTTCGATGGAAAAGAAAAAACAAGAGGGGTATTTCTAACATGGCACATGTATCCGACCTGATCGCGACCGACATCAGCGCCTATCTGAAGTCGCATGAACACAAAAGCCTGCTGCGCTTCATCACCTGTGGCAGCGTGGACGACGGCAAGAGCACGCTGATTGGCCGCCTGCTGTATGAATCAAAAATGCTGTTCGAAGACCAGCTTGAAGCGCTGGAAGCAGATTCAAAGAAAATGGGCACGCAAGGCGAGCAGCTCGACTTCGCCTTGCTGGTTGATGGCCTGACCGCCGAACGCGAACAGGGTATTACCATCGACGTTGCCTATCGCTTCTTCTCCACCGATGTGCGCAAGTTCATCGTCGCCGATACCCCGGGCCACGAGCAATACACGCGCAACATGGTCACCGGCGCCTCGACGGCGGATGTCGCCGTGTTGATGGTTGACGCCCGCAAGGGCATCCTGACCCAGACGCGTCGCCATAGCTTCCTGGTATCGCTGATCGGCATTCGCAATGTCATCGTAGCCATCAACAAGATGGACCTGGTCGACTATTCGGAAAAGACCTACAACTCGATCTGTGAAGACTACGCCACGTTTGCGCGCAAGCTGGGCATCGAGAACATCACCTATATACCGATGTCCGCCTTCAAGGGCGACAACATCACCGAGCCGAGCGACAACACGCCCTGGTATCACGGCCCCACCTTGATGGCCTTTCTTGAAACAGTCCAGATTGACGAAGAGCGGCTGCAAAAGAAACCCTTCCGCCTGCCGGTGCAATGGGTCAATCGCCCGAATCTGGATTTCCGCGGCTTTGCCGGTACCATTTCCAGCGGCGTCATCAAGGCGGGTGACCCGATTCGTGTAGCGCCGTCCGGTCGCACCAGCAAGGTGGCGCGCATCGTTACTGCCGATGGCGATCTGGAGCATGCCGTCGCCGGTCAGTCGGTCACGCTCACACTCGCGGATGAAGTTGATATTTCGCGCGGCGATGTCCTCTCGGGTACCGATGCACCGCCCGAGTGTGCCGACCAGTTCGAAGCAACAATCGTCTGGATGCATGACGACGCCCTCCTGCCGGGCCGTGGTTATCTGCTCAAGCTGGGTGCCCGCACCGTCAATGCCCAGATCGGGGAGGTCAAGTACCAGGTCGACGTGAACTCGATGGAACACCTTGCGGCCAAGCAGCTCTCGCTCAATGCGATCGGCGTGTGTACGGTCAGCCTGGATCGTCAGGTTGCATTCGATCCCTATACCGAGAATCGCGATACCGGCGGCTTCATCCTGATTGACCGCATGACCAACAACACGGTTGGTGCCGGCATGCTGCATTTTGCCTTGCGTCGTTCGCAGAACATTCATCTGCAGCATGTTGATGTCGATAAGGCTGCGCGTAGCGCATTGAAGGGGCAGAAGGCGTGCGTCCTGTGGTTTACCGGATTCTCCGGTGCCGGCAAATCGGCTATTGCCAACGCGCTGGAAAAACGCCTGGCGAGCATGGGACGGCATACCTACCTATTGGATGGCGACAACGTGCGTCACGGTCTGAACAAGGACCTCGGGTTTACCGATGCCGATCGCGTCGAAAACATTCGCCGCGTCGGCGAGGTTTGTAAACTCATGGTCGATGCCGGATTGATCGTGCTGACGGCATTCATCTCGCCATTCAAGGCCGAGCGGCGCATGGCGCGTGGCCTGCTTGCGGATGGCGAGTTTGTCGAGGTGTACATTGATACCCCGCTTGAAATTGCAGAACAGCGCGATCCCAAGGGCCTCTACAAAAAGGCACGGCGCGGCGAGCTGGAGCATTTCACCGGCATCAGCTCCCCGTACGAGGTTCCGGAAGATCCGGAAATTCGCATCGACACGACGCAGCTCAGCATTGATGATGCGGCCGATGCCGTGATCAATGCGCTGCGTGAAAAGGGCGTCCTGCCCAATCTGTAAGCAGTAAAACCTGAAGCAAGGCAGCTCAGACTGCCGCTTCAGGGCAATCTTCGGATTGTTGATTGGAGGAGACATGGTTCAAACAGGGGCATCGTTTGCCCTCGGTACCCTGGCAGCAATCGCTGCCGCCAGCGGTGCAAAACTGTCGCGATCTGCGTCAGACTCCGATAGCGGTTTTTCCGGCGTCGTTCACCATGTGCAGGGTGAACGACGGGCGGCTGGCACGCCTTCCGGCGGCGCCATCAGACACCCAAATCCCTTCAGGCATTGCAACACCCTGCGCGCGCCCGGTCGCGTGCCATTTCCTGCCTGGAATTCGCTCAAGATATGGAGGAGACCATCATGAAAAAGATCCTGTTGCTTGCATCTGCACTGTTCGGACTTTCTGCTTCGACAATCGCTTTGGCGGAAGAAAAGCTGGATTCCCTCGCAACGTGGCCCGACTACATGCAACAGCTTGTGCCGTTGGGCGATCGCATGGCCGACCTGCTCCACGATCCGAAAGATCCTCAGCTGCGGCAGGAGATGTACCGTTTTCTGCATGAAATGATGTCGCAGGGCTATTTCGCTTTGCAGTACCAAGACACTCGCTACCCCGATTTCTGGCCGATGTTCAACCAGGCCTATCCCTACTTCTTTGCCAACCCGGACGACGCCTATTACCAGGCCGTGGTGGAGGACAGCGGCGTCTACAAGATCAGCGGTTTCCGCGGCACCACACGCATCGTCGATTTCGAGATCGGCAGCGGCTTGTTCGTACCCTATGCCAAAGGCAAGCTGGGGCCGACGCTGAAACATTACGACCTTGACCACGACGTGCATCTCGGAAAGGATGGCTCGTTTCAAGTCATCCTCAGTGCCGAACGCCCCAAGGGTTACAAGGGCGATTGGTGGAAGCTCGACGCCAACGCAACCTTCATCTGGGTACGCCAGATTTCCTATGACTGGGCAAAGGAAGTGGATGGTCGTTTCGCCATCGAACGCGTCGATCTGCCCGCGATCAAGCCGCGTGACAGTGCAGCAAGAATCGCCGAAGGCATGCAGCACCTGCCAAAATGGACGGAGAGCTGGGCGCAGGCCGTGCTCAAATGGGTTGGTCGATTGCGTGACCAGGGCTTGGTCAACAAGGTCGAGGCACACGACTTGAGCGCGACAGGTGGCATTTCCAACCAGCGTTACATCGAAGGCATGTGGGATCTTCAGCCCGACGAAGCGCTGGTGCTGGAAACCGAAATTCCGAAACAATGCCGATATTGGATGTTCCAGCTGAATGACGAACTGACCAACACGCTCGACTGGAATAACCGCCAGATCACACTCAATGGCCATACCGCACGACTCGACAAGGACGGCAAGTTCCGCGCGGTCATTTCATCCCGAGATCCGGGCGTGCCGAACTGGCTGGATGCATCCGGCTACCAGCGTGGATTGATCACCGGTCGCTGGAAAGAATGCAGCAGTTATCCTGATCCCAAGGCCACCAAGGTCAACGTTGCGGATGTGCGCAAATACCTGCCGGCCGATACGCCCGTAGTCACCGCCGAAGCGCGCGATGCAACCATTCGCGCCCGCAGGAAGGCGACACAATTGCGTCGCCGCTGGTAATCTAATAACAATGGGGGAGCAGCAGATGACGGTTTTCACCATCAAGGCAAACGCCGGCCAGTTGCTGCACAAGGCGCGCGAGCAGACGGGCATCGACAATATTGATGATTCCGAGGTTGAGGCGGCTCTGGGCATACTGCTGAAGTCTGCCAACGAGCAGGGGCAGATGAGCGAGATGGGTGCCGCCATGTTCGAGGAACGGCTGCAGCACCTGCTACGCAACCGCCTGCGCATGAAGCGCGACTTCCGCGCGCATCCGGAAATCAACGAGCAGCAGATTTCGCGCCCGGTCATCGTCTCCGGCATGGCGCGCACCGGTTCGACCAAGATGCAGAAGATCCTTGCAGCGACCGGCGACTTCAAATACCAGCCCTTCTGGCAGGGCTACAGCATGTCGCTCATCAGCGGCGATCGCAACGAAGACCCGGCACCGCGCATCAAGGAAGCCGACGAGCAGGTGCGCTGGTTCAACACCCACGCCCCGATGGCAGCCAGCATTCACGAGTTCAGCACTTTCGAGCCGGAAGAGGAATCGCTGATCTACGAACACAACATTGTTTCTTCCTACCATCAGGCCTTCGTGTTTGCGCCCGACTACATGATGTGGTGGGTCATGCAGGACTTGAGGCCGCAGATCGACTTCATCAAGCGTGGCCTCAAGTATCTGCAGTGGCAGCTTTACGACGGCGATCCGCGGCCCTGGGTATTGAAGTGCCCGATGTATCCCGGTGCCGAGCATCTGCTGCGCGAAGCCTTCCCCGACGCGGTCATCGTCTGCACCCATCGTTGCCCGCACGATGTGCTGTCATCGGTGGCCAGCCTTCTTCATTATTACCATCAGGCGCACAGCGATGCAGACCGCAAGGCGATCTACGGGCCGATGATGCTGGAAGGTGTCGCCATCGGCCTGGAGAACTACATGAACCAGCGCGATGCCCACCCAGGAACCAATCTGTTCGATGCGGCTTACACGGACGTCACGAGGAATTGCGAGCAACTGATCGAGCGCATCTATGCCTCAGGGCGCATGACGCTGAGCGACAAGGCGCGGCAGGGCATACGGCAATGGGAAAAGGACAACAGCCAGCACAAGCATGGTGTGCACAAACACACACTGGAAGATTTCCAGCTCTCGAACGAGATGGTGGATACCCGATACAAAAAATATATTGACCGCTTCGGTCAGTATTTCTAGGAAGGACAGACGCGATGCCATGGTTGAACAAGCAAACGATGGTGCAGGTGTCAGCCCTGCTGATTGCCACCCTGCTGTCGGCAGGCGTGCATGCCAGTGCAAAGCCGGCGGCCCCTTTCGCCAACCCTTATCTGGCGGACTCGAGCTATAACATCACGCATGCCGCTGCGAATTACACAAGGATCGCCGGCCCGACAGGCCCCGGCCGCAAGCTGAAGCCGGACGAAATCATCTGGAAACCGGTCGGGCCGTACAACGAGTTTCCACCGGTCTATTCCGGGCCCTATCCGAACGGCAAGCGCGTGATGTGGGTCGGTGGCTACGACCGTGTCGCCAAGCTGGACGCCGATACGCTCGAGGTGCTGACCACCTATGCCAAAGGCGGAAATACATTTTTTGGCGTAGAGGAGACAACGCGCCATGTCGACACCATGGACAAGCTCGACGACATGGGGATGCTCGACTACACCATGAAGATATATACCGAGGCCTTTCCCAGTGGCGTAGCCTTTTACCGCATGCTCACGCGTGACAACGAGCTGTATTTGCCGCACCGCTGGCGTGATGGTTCCTTTTCATTGCAGGTGTACGGAGAAGCCGATCGCACGGATCCTGCGTCCAGAATCTCGATGAAGCGCGAGTGGAAGATCCCGCGCGAAGTTTCCACCGCCGGATTTTTCGGCATCCAGATGACCAGCGATGGCTGGATCGTGACCGTGTTGCAGGACGGAACGATGATCGCCGTAGCGCGCGATTTCTCGACGTACCGGACGGTCAGGCTACCAAGCCGGAATGGGCCGGGCGAAATCAACGATGCCTTTTCCTCGTTTGTACGCAACAGCATGTCGACCGACGACCGGGGCGGCATCTACGTCGTGACCCGCGACAACATGCACCGCGTGCAGTGGACCGGCGACAGGCTGTCGCTTGACGAAGCCGATGGCGCCTGGAGTGCGCCTTACCCCAACGAGCAGGGCATTGGCAGTGGCACCACGCCAAACCTGATGGGTTGGGGGCCGAACGAGGATCATCTGGTGGTGATCGCGGATGCCACCAAGGGCAACAACATGCTGGCCTTCTGGCGCGACCGGATTCCCGACGACTGGAAAGGCATCACCGGTTACGACCGGCGAGTTGCCGGCGTCACCAGGGTGAAGTTCGGCGTTTACCAGGACGAACAACCGCAAATTGAAAATGGACTTGTCGTCTATGGCTACGGCGCATTTCTTGATGAGACGCGACCCAAGCAGCAGCTCAAGGATCGTGGCAGCCCGGCCATGCAATGGATATCCGAGGCCTATTACAACGGCGTACCGGGACATGGCGCCCTGGGTGGCACCAAGATCGAATGGGATCCGCAGGCGCGGGAACTGAGAACCGCGTGGAGCAGCCCGACCAATTTTGGCGCCTCGATTTGCACCATCAGTGCCGCCACCGAAATTCTTTACTGCTGGGGCAATCGCAATCGGGACTGGACGCTGGAAGGTGTTGACTGGAACAGCGGCAAGACCGCCTTTACCTACACGCTGGGCAAGAGCCACCGCTATTCGGTTGCCGGCGGCACCGTGACCGTTGCCCCGAATGGCGCAGTCGATTGCGGTTGTGTCGGCGGGCTAGGCATTGCGCGCGTGCAACCGAAGCAAGCCGTCAAGGCGCGCAAGACGGCCAACAACTAATCGTTGCTGACATAGGAGAAACCATGAAGTACAAATTCAACGCGGCACTGGCATCGGCATTGCTGGCCCTGTCCCTGACGACTTCTGCATTGGCAGAAGACACGCCCTCTGCTTTGCCTGAGTGGTCGTCCTACATGCAGGATCTGGTACCTGTCGGCGAGCGTTATGTCGGCAAACTCAAGGACCCGGCTGACCCGGTGCTGCGGCAGGAGCTTTACATGTTCAGCTACCAGATGCTGGCGCAGGGCTACTTCAATCTGCTCTATCAGGACGCCAAACATCCGGATTTCTGGCCGATGTTCAACCAGGCATTCCCGGTAGGGTTCGCCAACCCCGACGATTCGTACTATCAGGCGCTGCTTGACGGCGATGGTGTGTACAAGATCAGCGGCTACCGCGGTACCACCTACATGGTGGACTTCCAGGTTGGCAGCGGCGACTTCACACCGCGTGGTGAAGGCAGGATGGGGCCAACCCAGGCCAACTACGATCTGGATCGAGATGTCCGCGTCAGGAAGGACGGCAGCTTCGAAGTGATTTTGAGCCAGGAGCGACCCAAGGGCTGGAAGGGCGACTGGTGGAAGCTGAGCAAGGATGCGACCTTCATGTGGGTGCGGCAGATTGCCTATGACTGGGTGAAGGAAGTCGATGGCCGTTTTGCCATCGAGCGTCTCGATACACCGGCGGTCAAGCCGCGCGACACCGCGGAAGAAATTGCCGTGAAGATGAAACGCATTCCGGTGTGGACCGACGCGTGGACGAAGACCATGGTCGGCTGGAACCAGCGCGTGTTCAAGGACAAGACGCCCGTCAACGATGTCGCCGTGGTCGATTTCAGCGATTCAGGCGGCATCTCGACACAGCGTTACATCATGGGCGCGTTCGACCTGCAAGCAGATGAAGCGCTGATCATCGAAACCGAGATTCCCAAGCCTTGCCGCTACTGGATGTTTCAGCTGACCGACGAGTTGACCAACACGATCGACTGGACCAACCGGCAATCGACGCTGAATGGCCATTCGGCAAAGCTGGACAAGGATGGCAAGTTCCGTGGCGTTGTTTCGGCCAAGGATCCCGGCGTGCCGAACTGGCTGGATGTCGCCGATTATCAGCGCGGCCTGGTGGTCGGCCGCTGGAAGGAATGCGCCAGCTATCCGAAACCGTCGGTGCAAAAAGTGAAGGTTGCCGACGTGCGCAAATATCTTCCCGCCGATACCCCGGTTGTCACGCCCGAAGCACGCGATGCGCGTATCCGCGTCCTGCGCAAGGCGGTGCAGTTGCGCCGCCGCTGGTAGTCTGATTTTCACGAGGAGAGAACAATGAACTTGATCAAAGCCGGTTTCGTGCTTGCCATGGCAATGCCAATGCTTGCGATTGCAGCAGACAAACCCGCGCCACCCTTCGTCAATCCGCATTTTGCCGACTCCACCTATCAGATCACGCATGCCGCATCTGACTTCTCTCCTCTCGCCGGCCCTACCGGTCCCGGCCATCGACTCACGCCTGACGAAGTGCAGTGGAAGCCGCTGGGGCCGGTCAATGCGTCGACCTTGATGTATTCGGGCAAATACCCGAACGGCAAGCGCGTGATCTGGGTGGGCGGCTATGACCGCATTGCCAAGGTCGATGCCGAGACGCTCGAAGTGCTGACTACCTATGGTGTCGGTGGCAACACATTTTTTGGCGAAGACGAAATCAGGCGCCACATTGCCGTGATGGACCGGTCGGATGACAAGGCTATGCTCGATTACGCGATGAACATGTGGAAGGAGCCCACGCCCTATCTGGCGTCCTGGTATCGCATGCTGAGCCGCGACAACGAGCTGTACATGACCTCGCGCTCTGCCGAGGGTTCCCTCGTCCTGAGTGTCTATGGCGAGACCGATGCCAACGATCCTGCGTCCAGAATCCAGTTGCGTCGCCGCTGGGTCATGCCCAGGGAAGTTTCGACCGGCTTCTCATTCGGCATGAACTTCACCAGTGACGGCACCGTGGTGATCGCCGCCCATGACGGCGCCCTGATCGCCCTGTCGCGCGACTTCAAGACCGTCAATGTGCTGCATCTGCCCAACAAGAACACCGAGCCGGAAACACGCGATATTTTCAAGGCCTTCGTCCGCAACAGCGTTGCCACGGATGACAGGAATGGCATCTACATCGTCACGCGCGACAACATGCACCGCGTGCAATGGACGGGCAGCGAGCTTTCGTTAAAGGAGTCCGATGGCGCGTGGAGCGCCCCTTACCCGAATGAACTTGGCTTTGGCAGCGGAACCACGCCGGCGCTGATGGGCTGGGGGCCGAACGAAGACCATCTCGTTGTGATCGCCGACGCGAGCGGTGGCGACAGTGGTGGCAAAAAGCGCGGCAACAACATGCTGGCGTTCTGGCGTGATGAAATTCCCGCCGACTGGAAGGGCATCCCCGGCCTTGACCGACGCATCGCCGGCAGCACGCCGGCGCACTTCAATGCAGCCAAGGACGAACAGCCGCAAATAGAAAATGGCTTGGTGGTCTATGGCTACGGCGCGTTTTTGAACAACACGAATCCCGAGCAACGGCTGGAGGGCTACAGCAACCGCGGTACGCAGTGGATGGCCGAGTCGCTGCAGATGCATGTGCCGGGACACGGTGCATTGGGTGGCACCCAGATTCGTTGGGACCCGAAGGAGCGCCTGCTGAAAACCGCCTGGTCGAACCAGACCAACTTCGCCAGCTCGGTGTGCGAGATCAGTGGTGCGACCGAGATTCTGTACTGCTGGGGTGCGCGCAACCGCGAATGGACGCTGGAAGGCATCGACTGGAAGACGGGCAAAAGTGCATTCACCTATACCCTCGGCAAGAGTCATCGCTTCAATGTCTTCGGCGGCCCCATCATCATTGCGCCCAATGGTTCGGTCGATTGTGGCTGTCAGGGTGGCATGGGCATCGTGCGCATCACCCCGCGAGCGGCAGGAAAATCGAAGTCGGCCGCAAAAGGGCACTGAGTTGCGTTGCCGCGGGTAGCCATCGACCGCCAGCGGATCACCGTGTCGACGCCGGAAACTCCGGCTCGCGACACGGGATTGGAAGAAGGGGCGACAAAAGCGGCAAGCTATAATCCGCCCCCCGCCGCAGAAGCAAGACTGTTACCACCGCCAGATGAATATCCTGTTCGAAGAAGAAGGCAGCTTCAAGGCCGGCCACATCCTCGCGGATAACAACACATCGCTGCAGGTGGAGTTGCCTTCGGGCAAGCGCAGCAAGGTCAAGTCCGCCAACGTGTTGCTGCATTTCGCCCAGCCCGGCGCTGCCGAGTTGATGAAAAGCGCAGAAGAGGCAGCGGCAGCGATGGATACCGATTTTCTCTGGGAAGCCTGTCCCGAGAGCGAGTTCGGTTTCGAGGCATTTGCTGCCGACTATTATGGGCACAAGCCCGACGCCATCGAGTCAGTTGCGCTATTGATGCGCCTGCATGGTGCGCCGATGTATTTCCATCGCAAGGGCAAAGGCAATTTTCGCAAGGCACCGGCCGATATCCTCCAGGCCGCCCTGGCCGGTCTGGAGAAAAAACGCCTGCAGGCCGAAGCCATCGAAAAAATGGTGGAGATGCTCAAGGCCGGCAAATTGCCAGACGAGTTTGTGCCGCAGCTGCAGCAGTTGATCTACAAGCCGGATCGCAATCGACCGGAAGCAAAGGCACTGGAAGCCGCCTGTGCCGAAACCGGCTGGTCGGTTCCAGCGCTGATGCAGCAATGCGGTGCATTGCGCGACACGCACGAATACCACTTGGGCAAATTCCTGTTCGAGTATTTTCCCAGGGGCACCGACTTCACAATTTTTGAGCCGCCGCTTGAAAGTGGCGAGCTGCCATTGGCGGAGGTAAAAGCTTTTTCCATCGACGATGCGCACACGACGGAAATCGACGACGCCTTCTCGCTGACCGTCAACGCCGATGGCAGCCTCACGGTTGGCATTCACATTGCCGCGCCGGGGCTTGGCATAGCGCCCGAGTCGACGCTGGGCCAGATCGCCCGCTCGCGGCTTTCCACGGTCTACATGCCGGGCCGCAAGATCACCATGCTCCCCGAGTCGGTTGTCGAGCATTTCACCCTCGCGGCGGGCAAGACCGTACCGGCGCTCTCGCTTTATCTTGACGTCGCCCCCGATTTGCAGGTACGCGGACACGAGACCCGCATCGAGCGCGTACCGGTAGCGGCCAATCTGCGCCACCACGATATCGAGCCTCTGTTCAATGAGGAAACCTTGGCAACGGGTCTTGCCGATTTTCCCTTCAGCGACGAACTGCGCCGCTTGTGGGAACTGGCCACCGTGTTCGAAGCCGGCCGTGGCAAATCCGCCGCCGGACAGCAGCGCAAGGAATACAACTTTCACGTGGACTGGTCGATGGATACGGCGCAGGGTCAAGGGCGGATTGCGGTCGATGAGCGCCAGCGCGGCAGCCCGCTCGACATGCTGGTTGCCGAGTTGATGATTGTCGCCAACGCCACCTGGGGCGGGCTGCTGCGCGACGCCGGCATTGCCGGCATGTATCGCGCGCAGTCGGCTGGCAAGGTGCGCATGACGACGGTCGCCGCACCGCACGAGGGGCTTGGTGTTGATTGCTATGCCTGGTCGTCGTCGCCCTTGCGCCGCTATGTTGACCTCGTCAACCAGTGGCAACTGATTGCCTTGTTGCGGGATGCCACACCACCGTTTACCGCAAAGTCCGAAGCGTTGCTGTCGGCCATGCGCGATTTCGAGTTGACCTATGCCGCCTATGCGGAATTCCAGCGCGGGATGGAACGCTACTGGTGCCTGCGCGCCTTGTTGCAAGACGACATCCTGCTGACGGAGGCGACTGTCGTCAGGGAAAGTCTGGTGGTGCTGGATCATCTACCGTTGTTCGTGCGTCTGCCATCCCTGCCCGCCCTCAACCGCGGCGTCCGGGTCAGCATCGAGATCGAAAAGGTGGATTTGCTGAACGCGGACATCCTCGCCCGATACGTTGAAATGCTGGCGTCCGATGTGCCTGATACAGCGTTAGAAGTCACGGAAGAGGGTGAAGTCGCAGAGTAGAATCTTTCGATGTCATCAAGCCTGATCCGGCCTGCTTCCGTAGCAACCCGCCAGCAATTCGCGTTGCTGGCGGCGATAAAAGCGACGCCAACCCTGACGTTGGCGGTGAGCGCATCGCTTGTTCTCCACGCCATCCTGCTGTCAATTCATTTTCGCCTGCCCGAGGCATTGATGCGCGGTACCGAAAACGCGCTCGACGTCGTGCTGGTCAACAGCAAGCATGCGCGAAAGCCGAACGATGCGCAGGTCATGGCACAGTCGAATGTTGATGGTGGCGGCGATAGCGAAAAAGACCAGCGTGCCACCACACCCCTGCCGCCATCGCTGGCGACGAAGGAAGGCAATGATGTCGTCGAAGCGCAACGCCGCGTGGCGCAGTTGGAGACCGAACAGAAGCAGTTCATGACCCGGCTCAAGGCCAATGTTGTCGTGCAGACGGCAAAAAAGCAGGACAAGCCGCTTGCTCCCACACCGGACCCCGTCACCGAGTCCGGCCTTGATCTGGCCAGTCGCGCCCTGGCCGTGGCGCGGCTTGAAGCGCAGATCGAGCGCGAGATGAACGAATACAACAAGCGGCCGCGCGTCAAGAACATCGGCATCCGTGCCGAGGAGTATCGCTTTGCGCGCTATGTCGAAGACTGGCGGCAGAAAATCGAGCGCATCGGCAACCTCAATTACCCCGAGGCTGCCAAAGGCCGCTGGTATGGCAGCCTGACATTGACCGTCAGGATCCGGAGCAGCGGCGAGCTGGAAGATGTCGAGCTCAATCGCAGCTCCGGTGTTCCGCTGCTGGACGAAACCGCGAAGCGGATTGTTCGCATGTCGGCGCCTTATGCGGCATTCCCCGAGGACATCCGACGCGATACCGACGTCATCACCATTACCCGCAAGTGGATGTTCACGCGCGACGATCTGCTGCACACGCAATGAGCCAGACAAAATCTCTCAACCGCCAAGTCGCCAAGGAAAACATGTCTGTAGATGGGGCTTTTTTTTCTTTTGGTTCCTCTTGGCGCTCTTGGTACCTTGGCGGTTTGTGTTTGGGGTTCCGGAATGACTGATCGCTATGCCGTCTTTGGCAACCCCGTCGCGCACAGCAAGTCGCCGCAGATTCACGCGCTGTTCGCACAGCAAACCGGGCAGGACATTCAATATGACGCGCTGCTGGCGCCACTTGACGGTTTTGAACGCAGCGTGCACGAATTCATGGCGGCAGGAGGGCGTGGCGCGAATGTCACCGTGCCGTTCAAGGAACAGGCGTTCCGCGTTGCGACACAGCTGACTGCCCGGGCCAGAGCAGCGGGCGCCGTCAACACGCTGATGTTCGCCGATGACGCTATCGTCGGTGACAACACTGATGGCACCGGTCTGGTCGCCGATATCCAGTCCAACCTGGGCGTCTGGATTGCCGGCACGAGGGTGTTGCTGCTGGGCGCAGGCGGTGCTGCACGTGGCGTAATTCTGCCCTTGCTGGAGGAGGCTCCGTCGTCGCTGGTCATCGCCAATCGCACGGCAGACAAGGCGCGACAGCTGGTCGATCACTTTTCCGACGAAGCAGCCGGCGTCATGACCAGTGTCACCTTTGAACAGCTTGCCAACCACGCCTTTGATCTGGTCATCAACGCCACCTCGGCAGGCCTCGACGATGCCGGGATGCCTTTGCCCGACAGCATCTTCGCCCCCGGCTGTCTCGCCTACGAGATGCTGTATGGCCGCGAAACCCCCTTCCTGCGTCAGGCGCGGCGCGCCAACGCACGTGTCGCCGACGGACTCGGCATGCTGGTCGAACAGGCGGCGGAGGCGTTTTTCGTCTGGCGCGGCGTGCATCCGGATACCGCCGCCGTCCTCGCGACGATGCGCAGCAAATGAAGCTGGTCGGTCACCGTATCAAGCAGGCTCTGGCGCTGCTGGTCCTGTTTGTGATCCTTTGGCAATGCTGGTATCTGGGTTGGGTGGTGTGGTGGAAATATTTCAATCCCAACATGACCAGTTTCATGTCGCAGCGGCTTGACGAACTGCAGGACAAGAATCCCGCAGCCCAGCTGCAGCATGTGTGGGTCCCTTACGAAAAAATTTCGCTGCGGCTGAAGCAGGCAGCGATCGCTTCAGAAGACGACAAGTTCACCGAGCATGACGGCTTCGATTGGGAAGGTATGCAAAAGGCACTGGAAAAAAACCAGAAGAAGGGCAAGGTCGTGGCCGGTGGGTCCACCATCAGCCAGCAGCTGGCCAAGAACCTTTTTCTTTCCGCCTCCAAGACCCCCTGGCGCAAGGCCGAAGAAGCGGTGATCACCGTGATGATCGAAACCCTGTGGGACAAGCGCCGCATTCTCGAGGTCTATCTCAATTCGGTGGAATGGGGCCAGGGCATCTTCGGTGCCGAGGCCGCCGCCCAGCGCTATTACCGCATTCCTGCCGCCAGACTCAGCGGTGAGCAGGCGGCGCGTCTTGCCGTCATGTTGCCGGCACCACGCCGATTCGAGAAAAACCCGTATTCCCCCTACCTCAACTACCGTACGCAACTGGTGCTGGGGCGTATGCCCTCTGCCGAAGTGCCCTGACACGCTTTCTGTTGCTGCCATATTGGGCTGCCGGGGGAAATATCCGGGCTAAAATGCGCCCACTTTGAACGGCCGTGCCGCGGCCAGCACAAAAGCAGCCCATGACCAACAGCGCCGAAGTCAGCCAGGACAGCGAAATCAAGGACTACGTGCAGGAAGCCCTGCGCGAAGTCCAGGATCTGCTCGCGCGCCAACGTCGGGTTGAGGGCCTGGTTCACCGCCAGGACATGCCGCGGCAGGACCTGGTGGAGAACCTGGTGCACAAGCAGGGCCTCACCGCGCTGCATAAATTCCTTGAAGGCCTCTCCGCCGACCATATTGCGCGCGTGATCGAGGCCCTGCCGGCCGAAGACAGCCTGATTGTCTGGGAGCTGGTCAGCGCCGATCGCGGCGACGAAATTCTCGACGAGCTGTCGGACGCGGTACGCACGACATTGACCTCCACGTCGGCAGTGCCCGCCAAGCCGATTCTGCTCAATGCCTTCGAGTTGCAAAACGGGCGCTTGCGCCAGGTGTCGGTGAGCAGCCGTGACGATCTCGCCAGGGCAACGCCGATCTGGGTCGATTTGATCGCACCTTCGAAGAAGGAGCGCGAGTGGGTCAAGGAAATTTTCGAGCTGGTGCTGCCCGATACCGACGACCTGACCGACCTTGAGGAATCCGCCCGCTTCTACATCGACGACGCGGGCGAGGTCCATCTCCATTCCGACTTCCTGCTCGATACCGAGCACGAGTCGCGCAACGTGCCGGTCGCCTTCATCCTGCACAAGGGCATCCTGTTCTCGGTGCGCGACGAAGAGCTCGCCGTGTTCCGCCTGCAGCGCCTGCGCGCACGCATCCAGCCCGGATACGTGTCTGACGGCACCGACCTGCTGCTGGATCTCTATGCGGCCGACGTCGAATATTCCGCCGATGCGCTGGAAAGCGTCTATCAGTCGCTGGAGCAGGTGGGCAAGAGCGTGTTGAGTCCGGACGTCACCGATGAAGTGGCGGCGACCATCCTGGCCGACATCGCGCGCGAAGAAGACCTCAACGGCCGCATCCGCCGCAACGTGCTCGACACAAGGCGCGCGCTGTCCTTCCTGATGCGTGGTCGCCTGCTGTCCACGGCGCAGCATGAAGAAGCTCGCCAGATCCTGCGCGACATTGATTCGCTTGATGGCCACACTGCCTTCATCTTCGGCAAGATCAACTTCCTGATGGACGCCACGGTCGGCTTCATCAACATCAACCAGAACAAGATCATCAAGATCTTCTCGGTGGCCTCGGTTGCATTGCTGCCACCAACCTTGATTGCCAGCATCTACGGCATGAACTTCAAGTTCATGCCCGAGCTGGATTCACCTTTCGGCTATCCCCTTGCCATCATGCTGATGGTGGTATCGGTGGCCATGCCCTTCTGGTACTTCCGCAAGAAGGGCTGGCTGAGGTAATCGCCATGCGCCTCTGCGACGTCGGATGAACTTGCGATACAGGGGCGAGCAGTGCATCGGGATGGCTGCCCTGCTGCTGTTTGTTGCCATCGCGCTCTATCTCGCGCCGCTGAAGCCCGGCATCGTCGCACTGCAACTGACCTTCAGCCCGTCGGCGTTCCAGCAAGTACTGGCGGCCTGGCAGGCTGACGGTGTGCAGCGGTTTCGTGCCCATTTTCCCGCCGATTTTGTTCTGCTGCTGCTCTATGGCAGTTATGGCCTCCTGTTTGCAACGAGGACGCCGTTGTTCGGCCAGCGTTCGGCAGCGGCCAGAAAACGGACCGCAGGCCTGTTGCCCCTGGCCGCAGGTTTTGATGCGACGGAGAATATCCTGCACCTCTGCCTCACCGCACCGGACTCCGCGCCCGCATCGATCCTGTATGTCGTTGCCGGGGCATGCTCCGTGCTGAAGTTCGTCCTGATTGCGACGTTCGTTTCCACTGTCTTGACCGCAAGGTCCCAATTGAAAAAGGGAACATCGACAAATGTCTAAAACCATTTTCATGATCCACGGCATGTGGGGCGGTCCCTGGTACTGGGCCAACTACTGCCGCGTCTTCGAGGCCCGGGGCTACCGCTGCATCGCCACCACCTTGCCTTATCACGACATGACAGCGAAGTCCGTTCCCGACCCTCGCCTCGGCACCACCAGCCTGCTCGACTACGCCGATTTTCTCAGCCGCGAAATCGAGGCGTTGGACGAGAAGCCCATCATCATGGGGCATTCGATGGGCGGCCTGCTGGCGCAAATGCTTACTGCCCGTGGCCTGGCACACGCCACCGTCCTGCTCACGCCTGCCGCGCCGGCCGGCGTGTTTGCACTCAAGTGGTCGGTGATCAAAAGTTTTCGGAGCATGTTGTTGCTGTGGGCATTCTGGCGCAAGCCCATACCGGCCCGCTTCAAGGAAGCCGTCTATTCAACCTTGCATCTGGTGCCGCCCGCCGAGCAACGCGAGATCTACTGCAAGCTGGTACCGGAATCCGGCCGCGCTGCGGCCGAGATGGGTTTTTGGCTGTTCGATCGCGGCCACGCCTCGCGTGTTGATGCGACGAAGGTGACTTGCCCGATGCTGGTGGTCGCCGGGCGCGAAGATCGCATCGTCCCGGCGTCGGTGGTGCGACAGGTAGCCAACAAGTATGCATCCGTTGCCACCTACAAGGAGTTCGACCATCACGCGCACTGGGTGGTAGGCGAGCCGGGCTGGGAAGAGATCGCCGATTACGTCGGCAACTGGATGGATCAATTGCCGGCGCAACCACGAGTTGGCTGATCGACAGCCGCATATCGCTGCGATATGCTCAGCCATGCCTGCAAAGGCAGCAACAATCCTCAAGCCCCGCAAAGGAACCCCATGAAAAAAGTCGCCCTGAGCTTGTCCCTTGTCCTGTTGGCGCTTGTTGCCTATATGTGCCTGTGGCCGGTGCCGGTAGAACCGGTTCCCTGGAATGCGCCAGCAGATCCCGGCTATGCAGGCCCCTACGCCGTGAACAACAAGCTCACGAAGCTGAACATGATTTCGCTGGGAAGCGACGAAGGCCCCGAGCAGATCGTGCTGGCAAAGGACGGCATGCTCTACGCCGCCGTGGGCAGCGGTAACGTGCTGCGCATGAAGCCGGACGGCAGCGCGCAGGAAGTCTTCGTCAATACCGGCGGGCGCGTACTCGGTTTTGATTTTGATGCAGCCGGCAATCTGATCGCCGCTGACGCCATCAAGGGCCTGCTGTCAGTCAGCCCCGAGCGCCAGATCAGCGTGCTGACCAACACCGTCGATGGCGATCTGATCCGCTTTGCCGATGCCGTCGTTGTGGCAGCCAGCGGCAAGATTTATTTCAGCGATGCCAGCACGCGCTTCGATCCGGCCCACTGGGGCGGCCCCTTCGAAGCCAGTGTGCTGGACATGATCGAGCAGTCCGCCAGTGGCCGCATCCTCGAATACGATCCGGCAAGCAAAACCACGCGCGTCGTCGCCAAGGGCCTCTCGTTTGCCAATGGCGTTGCCTTGAGCGGCGACCAGAAGACATTGTTCGCTTCCGAAACCGGCAAGTATCGCGTCTGGAAATTTCCGGTCACTGCAAACAACCTCGACCTGCTGCAGCCGCAGACCGAAGCCAGCGTGGTGCTGGAAAACCTGCCCGGCTTTCCCGACAACCTGATGCATGGTTCCGGCGGAAAAATCTGGCTTGGCCTCGCCGGGCCGCGTTCACCCAATGTCGACAAGATGGCGACCAAGCCTTTCCTGCGCAAGATGACCTTGCGCCTGCCGCGCGCCCTGTGGCCGGTACCCAAGGCCTATGGCCATGTGATGGCGTTCACCGAAGACGGCAAGGTGGTCGAAGACCTGCAAGACCCGACCGGTGCCTATGCCAAGACCACCGGCGTGACCGAGACGCAGGATCGGCTGTACATACAGTCGCTCAGTGCCAAGGGCCTTGGCTGGATTGCCAAGTGACGATGGCCGCACAAGGCGAGCGGCGTGCCCACCAAACGCCGCTAGAATCGCGACCCCCGCTGTCTTGTGGCGTCCCGAACCATGTCTGACCATCTGCTTGAACTGCTGTCACCAGCGCGCGATGCCGACATCGGCATCGAAGCGGTCAAGCATGGCGCCGATGCGGTCTATATCGGCGGCCCGGCCTTTGGTGCCCGTGCCGGCGCCGGCAACGAAGTCAGCGACATCGCCCGGCTTGCCGACTACGCGCACAAGTTCCACGCAAAAATCTTCGTTGCTTTCAACACGATTTTCGACGACGCAGAAATCGAGCAGGCGCGCAAGCTCACCTGGCAGCTGCACGAGGCTGGTGTCGATGCCCTGATCGTGCAGGACATGGGATTGCTGGAGCTGGACCTTCCGCCGATACAGCTGCATGCCAGCACCCAGACCGACATTCGCACTGCCGAGAAAGCCCGTTTTCTGCAGGACGCCGGTTTTTCACAGATCGTGCTTGCGCGCGAGCTGACGCTTGACGAGATCCAGCGCGTCCGCGCCGCCACCGATCCGGAACGCTGCACACTGGAGTTCTTTGTCCATGGTGCGTTGTGCGTCGCATTCTCCGGCCAGTGCTACATCAGCCATGCGCACACCGGGCGCAGCGCCAATCGTGGCGAATGTTCGCAGGCCTGCCGCCTGCCTTACCAGCTGGAAGATTCGCAGGGCCGCATCGTCGCCTACGACAAGCACCTGCTGTCGATGAAGGACAATGACCAGAGCAACAACCTGCGCGCGTTGATCGATGCCGGCATCCGCTCCTTCAAGATCGAAGGCCGCTACAAGGACATGGCCTACGTCAAGAATGCCACCGCCCACTATCGTCAGCTGCTCGACGCGATCATGGACGAGCAGCAACAGTTCAAGGCCGCATCGTCGGGGCGAACCACGCACCTGTTCACGCCGCAGCCGGAGAAAACCTTCAACCGCAGCAGCACCGACTACTTTGTCCACGGCCGTCATCACAGCGAGGTGGGTGCTTTTGATACGCCCAAATTCAGTGGCGAGGCGATTGGTACCGTCATCCGTGTTGGCGCCGACTGGTTCGAGATTGACAGCGAGACGCAGCTGCACAATGGTGATGGCGTCAGCTACCAGCCGGTAACCAACAAGGGCGCCAACAAACTCGCCGGCATGCGCATCAACATCGTGCAAGGCAACCGGCTGTTCCCCAACGAGATGCCGCAGGACCTGACAAAGGGTTTGATGCTTTACCGCAATCGAGACCAGGCATTCGAGCGCGCGCTGGAAAAAGAGTCGGCCGAGCGTCGCATCGGCGTGTCGATCGCATTGCGTGCAAGCGACGAAGGTTTGTGTTTGACGTTCACGGACAGCGACAGCATCTCCGCCAGCGTGCAATGCAGTACGCCAGTCGAGATGGCGCGCGATGCCGACAAGGCACTCGCCACGCTTCAGGCCAACCTTTCCAAATTAGGCAATACCGATTTCATCGCGACGAAAATCGACATCGCTGCACCGTATTTTGTTCCCGCCTCGGTCATCAACGGGCTGCGCCGCGATGGCATTGCCGCTCTTGTGGTCGCCCGCGAAACCAATCGTCCCCGTTTGCAACGCACGCTGCCCGTCGAGCCACCCGTGCCGTATCCCGAGACGGAACTCACCTACCTCGGCAACGTCTTCAACCATCACGCGCGCCACTTTTACCAGAAGCACGGTGTGCAGCTGATCGCCGACGCCTACGAGGCCAACAACACGCCGGGCGAAGTTTCGCTGATGATCACCAAGCATTGCCTGCGCTACAGCTTCAACCTTTGCCCGAAAGAAGCCAAGGATTGGCAGCTGAAAGGAGTCAAGGCCGAGCCGATGACGCTGGTCAACGGCAGTGAACGCCTTACCCTGCGCTTTGACTGCAAGGCCTGCGAGATGCATGTCATGGGCAAGATGAAAAAGAATCGTGTCGTGCAACTGTCGCAGGTGACCGGTCACGACTGAGCGCGGCCGGCTTTCGTTGCGGCCATACCTGATGGTGACAACAGTAGCTTATCGCCGATAATCAGCCGCTCGCTCGACTACCCGAACGCTGCTTCATTGCTGCACAAGGATGTGGTCTTCAATAATCAATACAACAAGACATCGTGCCAAACAAAGAAGCAATATTTCGCAAGTGGTTCCCGCTGGTATCGGCTTTCGCGCTTTTCCTTGTGTCATCCGTCATGACGATGCTGGCGCCGATACTCGTGGCCTTGTCGGCCGAGCTGCATACCTCGGTGGCAATTGCGGCGCAGCTTTCCACGGTGACGTCGCTGGTCTGGGGTTTCTCTGCCATTGCCATCGGCCCGATATCGGATACCTACGGCCGCCGGCGCGTGCTGCTCACCGGCCTGCTGCTGATGTGCCTGACACTGATAGCTTCCGCGTTTGCCGGCAGCTATGGTGCCATGTTGGTTGCCCGCATCATGACCGGCCTCGCTGCCGCGATGATTCCTCCGACCTGTTATGCCATCTGCGCCGATCAGCTATCGACATCCGATGCGAGCAAGGCCATGGCGTGGACCATGGTGGGGGGCGTGCTCGGCGGCGCACTCGGCATGTCGATCGTTGCCTGGCTGGCCAATCTGGGTAACTGGCACACGCCTTTTCTGGTGCTGGCCATCGTGGCCATGGTGTTGTTTGCGGTTGTCTGGGCCATGTTCCCCGGGCATGTCGTAGCCGCCAGCCATGAGAAAAAAAGTTTCCTCTCCCATTTCCGCGAAGTGGGCGGTGGCGGTAACGCCTTCTGGTTGGTGCTGCTGGTCAACTTCCTGCTGCAGTCGGCTTCCTGGGGCACCCTGTCCTACCTGCCCGCTTACTTGATGCAGACCTATCACCTGCCCATGGGTGAAATCGCATTCCCGCTGTTGCTCAACGGCCTTGGCGTCGTGGTGGGTGCGCTCCTCGGTGGGCGGCTGGCCACTTACGCAAGACGTTCGACCATCGTCATCTTCGCTTTGGCAAGTGCCGGCATTCTGGTGGCGATTGCGTTTTCGTTCCCGGTATCGATCTGGTTGACTGTCGGCCTCACCTCGCTATCGGGCGGCATGTTCTTTGTTTCGCAGCCGCTGTTGATGACCCTGCTGTTTGGTTTGGCCGGTGCGGCGCGCGGCACCGCCAGCGGCTTCCTGGCCTTGAGCACACAGATCGGTGCCATGTGTGGCGCCGCCATCGGCGGGCTGCTGCTGTCTTTCGGCGGCTATCCGCAAGTCGGCATCGGCTGCTTCATCACCGGCGCCATTGCCGCCATCACCATGGCGCGCGCCATGCGCGGGGTGCATTGATTCCTTGGCAATGTGCCGCCGGTATTGCGGTACATTGCCAGCATTGATTACATGACGGGGAGGAGACAAGACATGAACAAGTCAGTTGAAATGCTGTGCGCCAACAGCATCATCGTGTGCTGCGTTTTCATCGGTGTCGGCCTGATGGGCTTCGCCGGCTGGATACCGCCGCTGCATGCCGACATGGATGCGCAGGCGGTCGCCGCCATGTTCGAGCAGGACCGGTTTCGCATTCAGTTGGGAATGACGGTGCTCGGCATGAGCGCCATGTTCTACTGGTTCTTCGCCGCGGCGATCGCCACGCAGATGCAGCGCATCGAAGGCGAGTACCACCCGTTGACGCGCATCCAGATGACCTCGTCCAACGGTACGGCCATCGCGCTGATGCTGCTCGCCTTCATCGGCCTGTCGATGTGTTACCGCTCGAATATCGAGCCGACCGCGCTGCAGCTGGCCAACGATTTCTGGTGGCTGATCTTCGTCGGCTTGTGGATGCCGGGCGTGGCGCAGAATCTTTCCATCGGCATCTGCATCCTGCAGGACAAGCGCCCCGAGGCCGAGATGATCTATCCGCGCTGGGTGGCCTTCGTCAATTTCTGGGTCGCTGTTTCGTTTGCACCCGGCGCCTACATCGCCTTCTTCCACACCGGGCCTTTTTCCTGGCACGGCATCCTCGGCTTCTGGCCGGTCGGCATCGGCTTTTTCCTCTGGGCCGGCGTGATGTGGTGGGCCACGGTGCGGGCGATCAAGCGCGCCCCATGATCGTCAGGCGTGGTGACAGGGCGCAGTACGGGCCCTCACAGCGCCTGCTTCACGCCCGTGGCGTGCAGATGAAAAGCGGAATTTCGCGCGTCGTCTTGCGCTGGTAGTCGGCAAAGCTGGGGAATGCCGCCACCGCCTTGGGCCATAGCGCAAGACGCTCTTCCGCCGTCGCTTCCCGCGCCAGCATGACTCGGAGCACCTTGCCAAACTGTATTTCGATCGCCGGCTGCGCCTTGAGGTTGTAGTACCACACCGGGTTTTTCGGCTGGCCGCCGAGCGATGCCACCAGCAGCACATTGTCGCCATCGGCGACATGCATCAGCGCGATGGTTTTCTGCCTGCCGCTTTTGTGCCCGGTCATTGTCACCAGACAGACCGGCTTGCCCTCCGACTGATTCATCAGGCGACCGCCACTGGCACGGTAGACCACCACGTTGAGCCAGGTGAAGAAGCGCACGATCCACTTGATTCCCGCCAGCGTACTGTTCAGGCTGTCTTTGGCTTTTTCGTCCGTCATCGTCGGCTACTCCTTTGACTGTCAGTCAGTCTTGCGGGAAAAATGCATTCCCGTTTGCGCTTCGCGGTACCAGGCCACCAGCGCCGCATGGCTTGTCGCATCGCCGCCTTTGCTCCAGGCCGCCGTGTCGTCATCGCCCACGGCCACATAAGGCCCCTGCTTCACTTCGAAAATCACGCCGCCACCATCCAGCGACAACACCGCGTGCCATGTCCCGGCCGGTGTTTCGACCACGGCACTGTCTTCGCCCAGCATCGTGCGCCTTGTCACCGTGCCCGCATCATCAAAGTGCAGCACCAGAAAACGCCCGCGCAGGGGATAAAGCAATTCGAAGGTCTGCGGGTGGCGATGCGGGAAGACCACCGTATCCGGTTCCATCGCAATGGCGAGGCGTTGCACCGGGTCGCCGAGGTCATCGTGCAGGTTGTGGTTGGCACGACGGCGCGGTGATTGCGCCGCCTGGCGCGCAAGATCATCAAGGGAATGCGGGGTAAGCGACTTCATTGTCTTTACGTTTTGGCGTGGCTGCTGGTGGCAGCAAGTGTAAAGACTTTGCCACCGTGAAAACATCTCCGCCAACGCTTTTGCCTTGCCCCTTGAGCGCCGGTCGTGCCCGCATCCGGACTGACGCGTTGACGCAATGCCGCCAAGTAGAATGGCCGATCATACCGAGCGCCTGACGCCCGAACTCACACGCGAGATGCCCATGCCGCTGCCCCTGACCGTTGAAGATGTCAATCTCGACTGGCTGAACGAGGCGCTGTCTTCCAGCTGTCCGGGCACCCGTGTCGCATCGATCGACCACACCACCGTGATCCCCGGTACCGCCACCAAGATCCTGCTGCAGGTCAGCTACGACAGCCGGCCGGCCGACGGCCCGCCGCGCGACATCTGCGTCAAGGGCGGCTTCAACGAGGCGCTGCGCTTTCGTCGCCTACGGCAATGTGCTGGAAGCGAATTTCTATCAACACCTCGCCGCGCAATTGAAGGCGCTGCTGCCGCGCTGCTGGTACGCCAGTGCCGAGCCGGAACGCGGGCAGGGCATCGTCATCCTCGACAACCTCGAAACGCTGGGCGCCAGCTTTCCCGATCCGCTGCAATCGTGGCACCCCGATCGCGTCGCCCGCGCCCTTGAATCGCTGGCGTCGATCCACGGCCAGACCTGGAATGCTGCACCGGCCACCTATCCCTGGCTGCGCGTCGGCACCTGGATACGGGAAGTGGCGACGACGCTGCTCTCCGAAGAACATTGGGACAAGATATTTTCCAGCGCGGTCGCACCCGTATTGCCCTCCGCACTGCAGGACAGGGAACGCGCCCGCAAGGCCCTGTTCGAGATGTGGCGGCTGGACGATCTGTCACCGCAGCGCTGCGTCTGCCATTCCGACGCGCACATGGGCAACACCTACCTCGCGGCGAATGGTGATGTCGGCTTTCTCGACTGGCAGGGCGTGGCACTTGCCCCGCACATGGACGATGTCTCCAACATCATCGGCGGCTCGATGTCGATCGCCGATCGCCGGGGAAACGAGCGCGACCTGCTGCGTCATTACCTTGATGTCCTCGCCGGCAAGGGTGGCCCGCGCCTCGGCTTTGACGAAGCCTGGCTCGACTATCGTCGCTACCACATGCACGGCATCCTCTGGGCCGTGACGCCGGCCTCGATGCAGAGCGGCGACAAGGTGCTGGCCATGGCCGAGCGCCACATTGTCGCCATCGTCGACCACGAGGTCGTCAAACTCCTGCGTTCGTGATTCACCGAGCGCCTGCGTTGTGCCAGGCGCTCGGTGAACGGCTGTTTGCGTACTTCCCAGATCAGCGAATACCGGCGCCGGCCATGGCATCGGGATCGAAGATGCTTTCCGGCAAGCGATTGGCGATCACGCGAAAGCCGCACTTGGCGCAGCTGGATATCCCTGACACCACCCACATGCCGGTGTTCAGGTCCATGTAGGTATTGGTGCCGCCGTAAGCGCCATCGGCTTCGTAGAAGGGGTAGAAGTGGTTTTCGCTGATGCGGAACATCTTGCCGTTGGCGTCGTAGTTTTCGGCGTGGCC
>CANJXH010000024.1 GCA_947478755.1 Betaproteobacteria bacterium
ACGCTCTGCGCCAGTAAAATGTTCAGTGCGATTGCCTTGTCCCGCTGCGCCCGCGGCCAAGGGTGATCAGCTGTCAGCAACAGGTCGCCGCCAAGTAGCTGATGCGACTGCTGCCTGAGCGCCTGGTCAACGCGCTCGGTCAGAAATGCCACGCTGGAGAGCGATGCCACCGCCAGTGCAAGGGCGATGCCAAGTAAGCTGAGTTCTCCCGCCCGCAGGTCGCGGCGAAGCATGCGAAGGGCAAGCAGAAGAACACGCATCAGGGCTGCACCGAGAAAGCGCCATGCGTACCGGGAAAATTGCTCGGCAAGGATTCAAGGAAAGCGAACTGTTCCTTTTCCTGGCATTCCCCGGCGCTCGTCACGCCCAGACGGCTAACGTGGATCACCGGTCGCGCAGGTAGTCGATGGCCTGCTCGACCCGTTCGATGGCGGTGACCTCGATACCCGGTATCGCCTGCCGTGGAGCATTGTTCTTCGGTATCAGGGCATGGGTGAAACCAAGCTTGGCCGCCTCGCGCAGACGTTCCTGTCCACGCGGTGCCGGGCGAATCTCTCCAGTCAGCCCAACCTCACCAAATACAATAAGTTTATGGTTTAGTGGTTTGTTTATTAAAGAAGAAACTATAGACAACAGCACCGCCAAATCGGCTGCCGGCTCCTGAATCCTGACCCCGCCCACCGCATTGACGAACACGTCCTGATCAAAGCAGACGATGCCGGCATGACGATGCAGCACCGCCAGCAGCATTGCCAGCCGGCTGGCTTCCAGCCCCACGGTCAGCCGCCGTGGACTGGGAGAATGCGAGCCATCAACCAGCGCCTGGATTTCGACCAGCAGGGGTCGTGTACCCTCCTGCGTCACCATGACGCAACTGCCCGCCACCTGGCGATCGTGCTGCGAAAGAAACAGGGCCGACGGGTTGGCGACGCCACGCAGCCCCTTGTCAGTCATGGCAAACACGCCCAGCTCGTTGGCGGCGCCGAAGCGGTTCTTGAAGGCACGCACCAGACGGAAGCTGGAATGGGTATCCCCCTCGAAATACAGCACGGTATCCACCATGTGTTCCAACACCCGCGGCCCGGCCAGCGTACCCTCCTTGGTCACATGGCCAATGAAAATCATGGTCGTGCCGCTCTGCTTGGCCACCCGTGTCAGTTGGGCGGCGCATTCACGGACCTGTGCCACCGACCCCGGTGCCGAACTCAGGGCATCGGAATAGATGGTCTGGATCGAGTCGATGACCGCCACCGTCGGCTTTTCACGATGGAGCACACCGACGATTTTTTCGAGGTTGATCTCGGCCAGCAAGGCCATGTCACCCGCGCCCTGAATCTGCAGCCGCCGCGCCCGCAACGCCACCTGCTCGGCAGATTCCTCGCCCGACACGTACATCACCGGCTGCCCGGCCTCAGCCAGGCGTGAAAGGGCCTGCAGCAGCAGCGTGCTCTTGCCGATGCCGGGGTCGCCGCCGATCAGCACCACACCACCCGACACCAGCCCGCCACCCAGCACACGATCGAATTCGTCGATGCCGGTCGGCTGGCGCGGCTCCTCTGTCGGGTTGATCTCGCCCAGCTTTTGCAGTTTGGCCGTGCCGGCGAGTGCGGAAAAACGATTCCCGGCACCAGCCGCTGCCGTTTCTGCCACCGACTCGACCAGGGTTTCCCACTGCCCGCAGCCCGGGCATTGCCCCAGCCACTTGGGCGCGGTGGCACCACATTCGGTGCAGCTGTAAATCGTTTTCGCGCGTTTTGCGTTTGCCATCAGTTCTGCTCCACCACCGGTACGCGCGCTGCCAGGGCGCAAAACAGTTCGTAGCTGACGGTGCCGGCGCTGGAAGCAACCTCATCCGCCGCCAGTGCCTCACCCCACAGAGTGACCGCGCTGCCAACCGTCACGCCGGGCAGCTCACCGAGGTCGACGCAAATCTTGTCCATCGACACCCGCCCCACCGTCTGCGTCCGGCGCCCATCCACGAGGATGGGGGTGCCAGTCGGTGCATGGCGCGGGTAGCCATCGCCATAACCGCAGGCCACCACGCCAATGCGCATGGCTCGGTCAGCGATGAAGGCTCCGCCATAGCCAACGCGGTCACCGGGCTGGATGTCACGCACCGCGATCAACTCGCTTTCGAGCGTCATCACCGGTTGCAGGCCAATCTCCTCAGCCGAGTGCTTGGCCGGGAAAGGCGAAGCGCCGTAGAGCATGATGCCGGGCCGTACCCAGTCAGCGCGCGAATCGGGAAAACGCAGCAGCGCCGCCGAGTTGGCCAGGCTGAGCGGATACTCGAGACCGGCACACATCGCATTGAGCCGCTCCATCTGAAAGGCGATGCCCAGCGGCTCGTCGGCGTCGGAAAAATGTGTCATCAGGGTGATTGAACCGCCGTAGTGGCGCAGCTTGTCGAGCGCCACGGCAAACTCGTCCGCGTTGAGGCCAAGCCGGTTCATCCCGGTATTGAGCTTGAGATAGATCGGCAGAGCGAGGCCGCCACCCGCCAACAGTTCAAGCTGATCAAGGCGATGCACCACCGGGGTCAGCCCGTGTTGCGTAAAGCCAGCCAGTTCATCGGCGTTGTAGAAACCTTCCATCAACAGCAATGGCTGGCCGATGCCGGCACCGCGCAACTCGATCGCCTTGTCCAGTTCCATCAGTGCAAAGCCATCGGCGACGTCCGCCAGCCCGCGTGCAATCCTGAGTGCGCCATGGCCGTAGCCATTGGCCTTGATCACTGCCCACAGGCGCGCGCCTGTCGCGCTTGCGCGCCCCTTGCTGGCGTACGAATCGGCGACGGCATAGTTATGGCGCAGGGCGGCGATGTCGATACGGGCTTTGGTGGGGCGGGTCATTGACTGCGGAGATTTTGGAAACAGCTGCAAGTTTCTCACACCGCGTCAAACACGCGCGCCAAATCGCCGCTCTTTTGCCCATCGCAACCATCCGGGGCCGTGCAAGCTATGTGATATAAAGCGCCCTCACTTAGCAGAGCACATGAATTCAGGTTTCTATTTCATTCTGGCCGCGCAGTTTTTTTCGGCGCTTGCGGACAATACGCTTCTTATCGCAGCCATTGCGATGCTGCGCAATATGGATTCACCAGCCGCCTACGAGCCGCTGCTGAAAACCAGCTTTACGCTTTCCTATGTGCTGCTGGCTGCCTTTGTCGGTGCTTTCGCCGATTCGATGCCCAAGCGTCGGGTCATGCTGATCAGCAATACCATCAAGATTGTCGGCTGTGCCCTGCTGTTTACCCATATCCACCCAATCGCTGCCTACGCCGTAGTCGGCCTTGGCGCCGCGGCCTATTCGCCGGCCAAGTACGGCATCCTCACCGAATACCTGCCGGCACGCCTGCTGGTGGTTGCCAACGGCTGGATCGAAGGCCTGACGGTGGCCGCCATCATTGGCGGCACCATGCTGGGCGGCGTGCTGATTCAGTCTGATGTCGCTCACTACCTGCTCAGTCTCGATTTTCCGGTGATCGACACCGGCATTGCCACGGTTCGCGACATGAACCTTTCCTTTGTGATCGGCATTTACGGCGTTGCGGCTTTCCTCAACCTGTACGTCCCCGATACCGGTGTCGACCACAAGCCGTTGAAATGCAACCCGCTGTATCTGGTCCACGAGTTCAACCACTGCTTCCGCCTGCTTTGGCGCGACAAGCTGGGGCAGATCTCGCTCGGCGTCACCACCCTGTTCTGGGGCGCAGGGGCCACACTGCAATTCGTGGTGATCGAGTGGTCGCGCGTACAACTGGGGCTGGACCTGACCCACGCCAGCGTGATGCAGGGCGTTGTCGCGCTGGGTGTTGCCGTCGGTTCCGTCATCGCCGCCCGCTTTGTCACTTTGCGCCAGTCCGTCAAGGTCATCCCGCTCGGCATCATGATGGGCATTGGTGTGCTGGGCATGATTTTCATCCGACAGGAGTGGATGGCGCTGGTGATGATGTTGGTGCTTGGCATCCTGTCCGGCATGTTTGTCGTACCGATGAATGCCCTGCTCCAGCACCGTGGCCATACCCTGATGGGCTCCGGCCATTCAATCGCGATCCAGAACTTCAACGAGAACCTGTCGATTCTCGTGATGACCGGCATCTACTCGAGCCTGCTGTATTTTCAGCTCGGCATCAACACCATCGTGGTGCTGTTCGCCCTGTTCGTGTCAGGCACCATGTGGCTGCTGATGAAGCGGCATGCCGCCAACCAGCGCATCCGCGATGACGTCAGCTACCTCGACGACAGCAGCCACTAGCCGTCGTCGGCTGGCTCAGCTCACGGTGTAACGATCGGATAATCGGCTGGCGGTGGCTCGATGGCCGCAAGCAGCGCCGCCAACGCGGCACGATCCCCAGTTACCTTGAGGCCTGCGGCTTCGAGTTTCTCCAACGGCATTTTCGCCACGAACAGGCCGACCAGCTGCATGCGGTTACCGCTGACCGAGGCTGTGGGTACGGTGATGCTTTTGCCGATTTCCGGCACCAATACCGAATTCTTCAAGCTCAGCAACGAATGGTCGGCGGCATCGCTGTCGTCGATCACCAGCGTCATGGTGCGATCGCCGATCTTTTCCGGATTCAGCCGCGTGGCGATCAGGTCGAGGAACGATTCGGTCGGCATTGCCGTCACCATGTCCGGGCTGGCCATGCTCAGCTTGACGGCGGCGACACCGCGCAACTCGTTGGCGCCGACCAGATAGATATTGCGCCAGATCGCGCTCTCCGTCTGGTAACCCATCTGTTCATAGCTGTCGGCGAGCAGCGCTTTTGCCTTGATGTTGGATGGATCGGCGAACACCAGGTGGTTCAGCAACTCGGCCGACCAGCGATAGTCGCCCTTGCCCATCGCCGCCTTCGCTTCGCGGATGACGTTGCCGGCACCGCCCATCGCCTTTACGTAGCGCTTGCCCTGTTCAATCGGCGGGTAGAGATTGAGGTGGGCTGGAATGCCATCCCACCAGCCAATGTAGCGCTGATACACCCCCTTGGCATTGTGGCGAACGGTACCGTAGTAGCCGCGGTTGGACCATTCGTTGGCGATCGCATCAGGACGCTTGAGTTCCTCGGCGATTTCGGTTGGTGTTTCGCCCTTGTTCAAGAGGCGCACCGTCTGATCGTGGATGAACTTGTAGTTGTCGCGCTGCAGCCCAAGATAGTTCTTGATCGCCGCATTGCCGAAACGCGGCCAGCAATGGCCGGTGACCAGCGACTCAACCTTGTCGCCGTAAAGCCCGATCTGCTCGGTGATGTAGCCCGCCCATTTGTTGGCATCGCGCACCAAAGCGCCGCGCGGCGTCTGTACATTGTGCATGGTGCAGGTCGTGTCTTCACTCACGTAAAGCGTGCGCTGTTCGGGCAGGTAGAAATTCATCTCGGAAGGCGCTTCGGTCTCCGGCACCATCTGGAACTCGAACCTGACGCCGTCAATGTCGCGTGTCTCGCCCGTGGTCTTGATCGAGTCGGTCGGCTGGATCAGGGTCACGGTGGAGCCTTTGGCCGAGGCAACGACAATGCCCGCGCCGACATAACCCTGCGGTCCGGGCTTCAGGCCGACACCAAACTGGAAGGCCGCACGGCGGCTTTCGGCATTGCCTGCGATGACGAATTCCGAACCAGCCTCCTTCACCATCGCATCGGGTGCGATGATGGGCGGCAGGGAGTCACCCGGCGCAAACAGTGCGCGTACCCCGCCAAAGTGATCGGGGTGGCTGTGGCCATAGATCACGGCCGAGATCGGACGCTTGCCCAGGTATTCGTTGACCAATGCCATGGCGGCGCCGGCGGTCTCGGTCGACATCAGCGGATCGATCACGATCCAGCCGGTCTTGCCGCTGACGATCAGCATGTTGGCCGCATCCAGACCGCGTACCTGCCAAACCCCCTCGGTCACCTTGTATAACCCGTGTTCCTTCAGCAGTTTCATGTGCCGCCACAGGCTGGGGTTCACCGTCGACGGGGCATCGCCCTTGATCCAGTCCTGTTGCGCGATATCCCACACCACATGCCCGTCCTTGTGGCGGATCAGGGTTTCCTTGGGCGTTGCGATGAAGCCGCGATGGGCAAAATCCTCGTCTCGCCCGTCATCCACCGGCAGCGATGCCTGCATCTGCGCCTGCGCCGCAATGGTCGCCGGGCTGGCCGGCTTGGGTGTGAAATCGGTCGATGGCTCAGCTGCGCGCGCGGCAGAGAATGAAGTGAGCAAGGCTGTAGCAGCGCAAATGGCTTTCAGGATGTTCATTTTCTCTTCCTTGATGGATGATTGTTCGATGGTGTTCTTGATTCAAAAACTGTTGCCAAAACGGCCGATGTAAACGCCAAATCGTGTGCGTACGGCGTCGTCATTAACGCCGAAGTCTTCAAGACGATGCAGGTGCGCGCCAAGCTTGTGCTGGCTGTTCTCCTGCTCCCAGCTGCGCATGGCTTGCCGCGCTTGATCAGACATCTGCAATCCGGCATATGCATACAGCTGCTCCAGCACGGTCTCGGCGTTGGCAGTCGTCGATGAATAGGGAATGTCCAGCACCTTCAGGTCCGGATGTGCATTTCGCACCGCGATCTGTTGTTCGCGGCCAATCGCCAGACCTTCCACCATCATCTGTCCAAGCAGCAAGCGGTGGTCGATGTCGCTGTAGCCAACGTGATAATTGTGCAACAGGCTCAGCGATGACGACATGGTGCTCACCGGTTCGCGGTGGGTGCAGACAAACGCGGCGTCGGGAAACACCTCGGCCAGCAAAGGCTCCAGACCAAGATAAGTCGGATTTTTCAGCACCCAGGGGCGCGACTCGCCATCGTGGAACTGCCATTGCAGGTATTGCAGTCCGCGTTTCAGGAACCTGAAATTCTCCCGAAAATCCTGCGTCGCGACATACCACTGCAGAAATTCAGGCGTCAAGGCAAAGGCCAGCATATAGGGGGCGAAAAGCAAATGCGCCAGGATGAGGTTTTCCTCTTCGGGCTCGAAAGTGCTGAACTCGTGGATCAGACGGGCATTCGGTGCGTGATCGTTGAACCAGCCAATGTGTTCGGACGCGATCCGAATTCGCTCCGCAGCATCTTCGCTGCGGTCACCGGTAAGCAGCGACAGACTCACCCCCTGCCAGCAAGGAAGAAACAGAAAATCGCCGCTGGCCGCGAGCATCTTTTGTAGTTTGGTCGAACCCGTCCGGGCCGCACCGCTGATGATCAGGGGACGAATGATTTGCTGTTCTTCAATCTCCGGGTGTTGCCTGAAGTCGCGCAGCATGCGCAGGCGATTGGTCAATATCTGAAGCAGATGCCATTCCATGGCTGTTGCGCCTGCTTCGTTCAACCCGGCTTCCGTGTTCAGCGCATGCACGTACTTTTCCAGCACCTCGGAAATGTCGCGATCGACGATATCGAAGATGCCGGTGGCTTCGCGGGCGCGCGTCATCAACTGTGGTGCGGTGGACGCCAGTTGGAAGGTTCTCGGTTGGTCTTTCATCGGCAATACCTCAATCAGCACAACAATGCGAGTGAATGTCGATCAAGGGGTAACCAGCGGAAAGTCCGGTGGCGGTGGTTCGATCGCATCAAGCAAAGCCAGCAGCGCTGTGCGGTCACCGTCAACCTTGAGCCCCGCCTTTTCCAGTTGGTCGAGCGGTATCTTTCTGATGAAAAGCCCCATCAGCAAGATGCGTGTGCCACTGACGGAAACCGTTGGTGCGTCGATGGACTTGCCTACTTCCGGAATGATCACCGCATTGCGCAAGGTGAGCAGTGATTTGTCGTCGCGGTCGGTAGCATCGAGTGCTGCAGTCATGCGTCGGTCGCCGATCTTGTCGGGGTTGAGCCGTGCCGCCACCAGGGCGAGAAAAGCGGCAGTCGGCATGGCTGCCACTGAATCGGGGCTATCCAGCACCATATGCTCCGGTTGCTTGCCGCGCAACTCGGCGGCACCGACGAGATAATAGTTGCGCCAGATGCCGCTCTCGGTCTGGTATCCGAGCTGCTCGTAGCTGTCGGCGAGCAGTGACTTGGCTTCCCTGTTGTTCGGATCGGCGAAAACCAGATCGTTGAGTACCTGCGTCGCCCAGCGATACTCACCCTTGTCCATCGCCCTGCGCGCCACGCGCAGCACTGCCTTCGACCCGCCGATGGCATCAACGTAATTTCTGGATAGCTCCCCGGTTGGCAGCATGTCGAGATGGGCCGGTATGCCATCCCACCAGCCGATGTAGCGCTGATAGACGCCTTTGACGTTCTGCTTTTTGGTGCCATAGTAATCGCGGTTCGACCACTGGTTGGTCAGCGCCGCCGGACGCTTCACGTTCTCGGCAGCTTCGGTCGGCGTATCACCAAGATTGAAGCGGCGGACGGTCTGATCGTGAATGAACTTGTAATTGTCACGCTGCAGTTCGAGATAGTTCCTGATCGCCGCATTGCCAAAGCGTGCCCAGCAATGGCCGGTGACGAGCGACTCGGCCTGATCACCCCACATGCCGATCTGCTCGGTGATGTAGCCGGCCCACTTGAGGCCGTCGCGCACCAAGGCACCGCGCGGCGTTTGCAGGTTATGCATGGTGCACGTGGTGTCCTCGCTGACATACAGCGTCCTTTTTTCCGGCAGGAAGAAGTTCATCTCCGAGGGCGCTTCGGTCTCGGGCACTATCTGGAACACGAACTTCACGCCGTCGATGACGCGTGTCTCGCCAGTCGTCCTGATCAGGTCGGTTGGCGGCACGAGCGAAACCGTGGCATTTGTGGGCCCGGCACCCAGTATCCCGGAGCCGACATAGCCATGCGAATTCGAATCAAGCCCAGTCCCTACCTGATAGGAGGCGCGACGGCTCATTACGGTGCCGGCAAGAATCTGCTCTGCGACTGTCTCTTCGAGAAAGTGTTCTGGGGCATAGATCGGCGGGGTCGTCCCCGGCGTGATCACCGAGCGGGCACCGCCGAAATGGTCCGCGTGGCTGTGCCCGTAGATCACGGCCGACACCGGGCGCTCGCCGAGCTGGGCGTTGACGAACTTCATCGCTGCAGCGGCTGTCTCGATTGTCATCAATGGGTCAACCACGATCCAGCCGGTTTGGCCGCGCACAACTTCCATGTTCGACATGTCGAAACCGCGGACCTGCCAGACGCCATCGGCAATCTGATAAAGCCCGTGTTCCTTGAGCAGCTTCATCTGCCGCCACAAGCTCGGGTTCACTGTTGCCGGAGCTGTGCCCTGCATCCAGTCCAGCAGTTCCATGTCCCACACCAGCTTGCCATTCTTGTTATAGACCTTGGTTTCCTTCGGCGTCGCGATGAAACCCTGCTTGATGAAGGCTGCATCCTGGCCATCATCGACAGGCATCGACGCCAGCACCCTCGCCTGTGCCGCGATGGTGGCCGGGCTGGCGGGCTTGCCCGCAGGCGTTGCAGCAGATGCTGCGCATGACAACAGGGCCAAGGCGATGGATGCGATTAGCGGAAATGCTTGCATTGTGTCCTCCCGTTTTGTTTTACATCTCGGCGGTGCTGCCGAGCAAGTGACTCAGCGCGTCAGTTCACTATGCTTGAGCGGTCCCATCTCTGATACCACAACGATGCCAGGTCGTGCCGCGATCACGTCCGGAATGCGGTTGAACAGGTTCGAGGCGGTGGCATGTGCGGAGTTTTCGCGTTCGACGCGCACGCGGGTGCGCGGCAGGCCATTTACCTCCCAGAACATGTGCTCCACCTCACCGGGTTTGAACACGCGCAATTCGATCTCCGCACGGGCAGTCACTCCCTCCTTCGTCTCTATTTCGCCGACGATGCGGATGCCAAGCACCCGGCCGGTGGGGATGGTTTCTCCCAGAATCTGTGAATAGACAGGCTCGTCGGCGACCACGGCTTCGAGGCGGGAACTGGTGTGAGTGATCGTGTAGCCCTGTGCCCACAGCACCTGCTCGGGGATGGTCTTGTAGGACAAGGCCATCGGGTCCCTGCCGAGGCCACGCTGCATGAACTCTTCGACCGTCAGGCCGCAGCCGATATGGGCGATGGCCTGTTGCGCGTGTTGCGCCTGCCCGTTGGGGTCGGTGATGCTGCGGTGATACAGCGACTTGATCTCGGTACACGGCCCGCACAACAGGATGCCGGACCAGATGCGCGACATGTCCCAGATGCCGCCGCCGGTAAAGGTGACGCCATTCTTTTTGGCGAGCGCATCGATCTGGTTGCACAGCGTCTTGTCGTTTCCCCAGGGGAAATAGGCTTCGGTGCCGTGACAAATCACGTTGAGGCCGGCGTTCATCAGCCGCGTGTAGGCGGGGAGATTCTTCTCCAGCTGATTGGTCATCGCCACCACGCCGATGTCGGCCTTGCCCTTGAGTGCCTCGTAGTTGCCGGTATCGCAATCCTGGATGATCACGCCGATGTCGCGCTTGAGGCCGATTACCTGGCCGAGATCCTTGCCTACCTTGTCGCCGGCGCGGTTGAAGGCTGCCACGATCGGCCAGCCCTTCTGTACGGCAAAGCGCGCGACATGGCCGCCATACTGGCCGGTGCCGTAGATGACGATGCGGGGTTTGCTGGTCATGATGTCTCCTCCATTTTTTTTGATAACGGCAATTTACTGCTCGCGTTGCGAGACGTTCAGTTCTTCAAGGTCAGGATGGCTTTCCGTATCGCTTCACATAGGTATCGTAGTAGCCGGGCATGCTGGCGTAAACATCCTGTGCCTTGAGCCCCACGCTGTCGGCCTTGACCGGATGCGCGCCATGCCCACCGCGGGCATCGGCCTCGACAAAGGCCTGCCAGGCCTGCCTTGCTTCGGGCGTCACCGGGATGCCGAAGTAGTCGTATATCTTCACGCAGCTACCTACCGGATCGGCGTTCAGTTCGTCCATGTGGAGGTCGACAATGCGTTTCGGATCAAGCAGGCCCAGCGCTGCATCGAGCCGCTCCATCGCCGGGGCCCAGTATTTCAGCATCTCCTGGCCATGGCGTTCACGCGTGATGTACGAGAAGCGGTTGCTGCGCACCGGATAGAGCATGTCCGACACCGAGGCGATGGCCTTGAGCGGATCTCGGTGGGTGTACACGTAGTGCGCATCGGGGAACGTCTCGAACAGAAGCTGCGGCACCCAGGAGTGCGTGGTCGGGTCCTTCAGTATCCAGCGCCGCGTGTCGCCACCTGCGATCAGGCCCAGCACCTTGCGGTAATGTTCGTAGGCATAGCGCGGCACCGCATTGCCTACCCATTCGCCATAGGCGCAGCCCTCGCTCATGGGGCCGGCAAAGGCCGCCGCGGGAGACCAGAAGGTGCACTCGAAGGCATAGCGGCATTCGTCGGCGAGATCGGCCAGCATCGGGTGCATCAGCTTGACGTCGGGGAAAATCTGCCAGAAGCCGTCAAAGGCTTGCTTGGTCATTTGAAACCACGGGTTCGCCTCCCAAGTATCTCGTGGCGGGCGCGGCATCGGCGTGTTACCCAGCCAGGGCACCAGGTGCTGGGTGCCGGGGTCCTGCGCCAGCAAACGATGCAGCGTCGTAGAGCCACTGCGCGGCAGGCCGAGGATGACGATCGGCTTCACGATCGGCGTCTTGAGGAACTCGGGGTGCTCCTTGAATCCCTTCTGCCCGAAAAGGCGCGCGATCAACAGGCCGACTACGCCGCCGCTTGAGATCATTTCGCCCACGGGCGTGAACTGGCCAAACTTGTCGTAGTCGGCCAGCAGCAGCTTCATCGGCTCGACATACTCGGTCGCACCGAAGTCGTCGAGTCCGGTGGCCTTCATGGCCTGCTCATGGAATTCATCGAAACGAGACAAAAAGTTGTTCATGCCCGATGCCTCCCTGATCAGGCCAGCGCCGTGTGGCGCATCGGGCCCATCTGCGACACCAGCACAATGCCAGGCTGCGCGGCGATGATCTGCGGCACGCGGTTGAACAGGTTGGCTGCCGTGGCATGCGCCGAGTCGTCGCGCTCTACGCGTACGCGCGTGTGGGGCATGCCATCCACCGACCAGAACATATGCTCCTGTTCGTCGGGCTGAAACAGGCGCAGCTCGATCTTCGCGTGTGCCGTTACGCCCTCTTTCGTCTCGATATCGGCAAGGATGCGCGTGCCGACCACCAGGCCGGGGGCAATGGTGCCTTCCATCAGCCAGCTGTGGACCGGCTTGTCGAAGATCACCGGCTCGACGCTACAACTCGTCTTGCTGATGGTGTAGCCCGAGGCCGCCAGCACATGCTCGGGAATGGTCTTGTACGAAATCGGCAAACGGCTTTGCTTGAGCCCGGAAGCGTCGTACTGCTCCACCGTCATGCCGACGCCCACCTGCAAGGCTTGCTGTTTGTTCGCGGCCTGGCCGTGCACGTCGGTAATGGTGGTGTGCAGCAGCGACTTGATCTCGGTACAAGGCCCCAGCAGCAGGATGCCGGACCAGATGCGCGACATGTCCCAGATGCCGCTGCCGGTGAAGGTGACACCGTTCTTCTTGGCCAGCGCATCGATTTCGGCCGCCACCGCCGGGTCACAGCCGTAGGGAAAATAAGATTCCGAGCCGTGGCAGCCGACATTCAGGCCGGCATTCATCAGGCGCTTGTAGGCTGGCAGGTTGAGCGCCAGGTTGTTGGTCTGCGCGACGAGGCCGATGTCGGCCTCGTCGCGCAAGGCGTCGTAGTTGGCCGTATCGCAATCCTGGATGATGACGCCGATATCGCGCTTGAGGCCGATCACCTGTCCGAGGTCCTTGCCTACCTTGTCGCCGGCGCGGTTGAAGGCCGCCACGATGGGCCAGCCCTTTTGTACCGCGAAACGCGCCATGTAGCCGCCATACTGGCCGCAGCCGTAGATGACGATGCGGGGTTTGTTGTTGCCGGTTGCTGTCATTTCATCTCCTCCCGAAGTAGTTTGCGAAGCAATTTGTCTAGAATCAGTATTACACAAGCCGATTACTCATGTGTAACGCAAACCAGTCGGCAACTTAGTAGGCAACCCTGCGAGGAAAGCGCCAGCCCATGCCACCCCGAAAACCCTCCCCCGCCCCCGAAGCCACCAGGGCCAGAATCCTTGACGCGGCCATGCGCTGCGTCGAGCGCAGCGGTGCCACGGGCATGACCATGGAAGATGTCGCCGCCGAATCCGGCATGGTGCGCAAGACGGTCTATCTCACCTTCGGCAACCGCAACGCCCTGCTCGACGCCGTGCTGAAGCAACGGGTCGGCATCAACGTCGAGCAGGTCCGGCAGATCGTGGCCGCCTGCAAGACGCTCGACGAAGCCATCGTCAAGGGCTGCATTCGCCACCTGCAGTTGTTACGCAAGGACAAGGTGCTGGTGTCGATCATCGAGAACGCGCACGGCACCGATGCCGAGCGATTTCTCGGCGGCCCGGCGTCGCCGGTGCTCGGCATGATGCTGACCATCTGGCAGGAGGCCTTCGCCACTGCGCGCGCACGTGGCGAACTGCGAACCGATCTGGACGACACCGAGATCGCGCTTTGGCTGCGCGGCGTGTTGAACCAGCTGTTGATTCGCAAGGATCTGCCAGCCGCCGCTCAGGAAGATTTACTGCGGAAGTTTGTGCTGCCGGCATTGCGGCCGTCGGCTACGGCAAAGGAACAGCGCTAGATCACCAGCGGCTTGTCCGACAACTCGTTGCGGTCCCCGTGCGTCATCGGAAAATGTTCCGTCAGCAGCTTGCTGGCGCGTTCGATCGCCGCCAGCGCACCACCACGATAGTCGTCGCGCTTGAAGGCGGCTTCCATTTCGCGGCAGATGGCGTCCCACTCTGCTTGCGGCACCCGCGCGGCGATGCCGCGGTCGGCCAGTATCTCGACGGCACGGTCGACCCATTGCACATAGATCAGGATGCCGCTGTTGTGCTCGGTATCCCACACGCGCAGTTGCGAAAAGAGATCAACGGCGCGCTGGCGCGGTGTCTGTCGCTGCCACAGTGATTCCCACGGCAGGCTGCCCTCCGTCACGAAGCGCAATTCGCCGGTGTGCTGTTTTTCCGAGGCGGTGACTGCCTGTTCGATGGCTGTCAGTGTCGCAGCCGGGAAGGCGCGTTTCACCAGCCAGTGCGGCAAGACCAGATGCTTGAGTGTGCGCAAGGGTGTCATCACCAGCTCCCCGAAGAACCGCCGCCGCCAAAACCGCCGCCCCCGCCACCGCCGAAGCCGCCCCCTCCGCCACCACCAAATCCACCGCCGCCGAAGCCCCCGCCCATGCCACCCAGGCCGCCGCGCCCGCCCCCCGCCATCGTGAAAATGAAGGTGATGATAGCGACCACGATGGCCGCGATCAGCGAGCCGGCCAACAGCCAGGCGCCGGCGAAGGCAATCACGCCGCCGACACTGGCCCCCGGCACGCGGCCGAGGATGGCGCGCAATATGCCGCCGACGAAAAAGATGAACACCATCGCGAACGGAATCAGGTTGCCGTTGAGGTCAATGCCCTGCCCTTGGCTTGATTGCGGTGCCGGTGCCGGAAGCGGCTCACCGCTGACGATCTTGCCGATGGCGTCAACGGCCGCCTGCAGGCCACCAAAGAAGTCACCTTCCTTGAAACGTGTCGTCATCACGTCGCTGATGATGCGCTTGGCGATTACGTCGGGGATGGCACCTTCGAGGCCGTAGCCGACCTCGATGCGCATGCGGCGATCATTCTTGGCGACGATGATGATGGCGCCGTCGTCCACGCCCTTGCGCCCCACCTTCCATGCATCGGCAAGGCGAATGCCGTACTGCTCGATTTCTTCCGGTTTGGTGCTGGGCAGAAGCAGGATGAACACTTGCGCGCCTTTTGCCGTTTCGATCGAGGCTACCGAGGCTTCCAGTTGCGCCTGCTGGTCAGGGCTCAGGGTGCCAGTGAGATCCGTCACCCTTGCCTTGAGCGGCGGAATCGCCACCAGCTCGGCCATGGCGCTGCTGGCGAGGCCGATGGCGAATGCAAAGGCAAAAACCCATTTAGCCACAGCATTCACAGAGGGCGCAGAGGCGAAAGAGAAAAACGACGGACGACCTTGATCTCTGCGCACCCTGTGTCCTCTGCGGTCTGACTGTTTTTACTTGGCGGGTGCCGGTGCGGGGCTGAAGTCGACCTTCGGCGGTTCGGCGATCGCCTTTTCGTTATCCACGGTGAAACTGGGCTTGGGCTTGTAACCGAACATCATCGCCGTCAGGTTGTTGGGGAAGGTGCGCACGGCGATGTTGTATTCCTTCACGGCACCGATGTAGCGCTCGCGTGCCACGGTGATGCGGTTCTCGGTGCCTTCAAGTTGTGCCTGCAGGTCGCGGAAGTTGGCATCGGCCTTGAGGTTGGGGTAGTTCTCCGCCACCACCATCAGGCGCGACAGCGCGCTGGTCAGCTGGCCTTGCGCGGCCTGGAATTTGGCGAATGCTTCGGGATCATTCACCAGTTCCGGCGTGGCGTTGATGCCACCAACGCTGGCGCGCGCTGCTGTTACTTGCGTCAACACTTCCTTTTCATGCGTGGCATAGCCCTGCACGACCTGCACGAGGTTGGGAATCAGGTCGGCGCGGCGCTTGTACTGATTCAGTACTTCGGCCCAGTTGGCCTTGACGTTTTCGTCGGTCGCTTGAAAGGTGTTGTAGCCGCATCCGGAAAGCAGCGAAGCGGCAAGGGCAATGACGGCAAAAAGGCGAAAGCGCATGGCGAAACCTCCTGAAGTAAAGAGACAGCAATCAGCAATATGGGGCCACGGGAGGATAAACTCAAGTGCGGCAATGGCGGTTTTTCGCCATTGGCAGCATTGCCTCTTTTCGCCTTCGTTCCCCCTGTGATTCGCTTGAAAGCCTGAAAATGGTCAGTCCTTACCGCCGCAATCGTCGCACCCTGTCCGCCTTTGTCATAATCCTGTGCCTTTCAATCATCAACGGAGCCGCCATGGCGAGCATCAGGGACCTGACCACGATCACCAATCTGCCCAAGAACAAGCGGACGGCGGAATACATTTTTTCCGACGCGATGCTCGAGATCATGTTGCGTCATGGCATGGCGAAAGATCGCGCGCTCGGCCTTTTCCCGCAATGCGATTCGGACTACGGCGTAGTGCCGGAAAGTGTTGACATCATTGACCCAATTGACTTCCCCGAAGGCGCGCAGCACCCGACAAAGGGCACCTGGAGCATTCGCTACCGTCTGCTGCGTTGTGGCGCAGAGAAAGTCTACAACTCTGTATTCGTCGCCAGCGGGGAAAGTACCGCGCCCGTACCCCACAGTTACTTCCCCGGTTCGACCAATGCCGGCGCGCAACTGATCCGTGACACGATGCCCACGGCGCTGGCCATTGCCAGGGCGCGTTCCAACCAGCAGGATTGCCGCAAGGTGGAGGTGTTTGACATGGTCGTCAGCCAGGCAGCACATCTGGCAAACGTTGATGGCAAGGCCGTCGACGGCGTCTGGAACGAGAAATGGACTTTCCTGCTGTGCGGCCGGAAATTGGACATCAACCTGCGCTTTGCGCCGGATGCCGCCAACGGCGGCACGGTAGCCAATATCGAGTAGCCGGATTATCGGCATCGGCCGGCAAAGCGCAAAACATTCAGACAAGGGGGAGCGCATGAGCACTTTCGTATTGGTCCACGGCGCCTGGCATGGCGCCTGGTGCTGGCACAAGGTCATCCCCTTGTTGCGCCAACAGGGCCACACGGTCATTGCGCCCGACCTGCCCGGCCACGGCATTGACCGCACAGCGCTGGCTACCATCACGCTCGATGCCTATGCCCGACGGATTGCCGACATCCTCGATGCCGAGGAGCACCCGGTTACGCTGGTCGGCCACAGCATGGGCGGCGCCGTCATTTCACTGGCGGCGGAATTGCATCCGGACCGGATCCGCAAGCTCGTGTACCTTGCTGCCGTTCTGCCTCGCACGGGACAGACTCTTTTCGACATCCTCGGGATGATCGCCGGCGAGAACATTGCCGGCAACCTGGTGGTCTCCGCCGACCAGGCCAGCTCATCCTTCAAACCGGAATCGATACGCGATATCTTCTACGCGGACTGTTCCGATGAAGACGTAGCGCTTGCCGAAACCACGCTGACGCCGCAATCGCTGGTGCCCTTTGCCGAGGCGATCAGCGTCACGCCGGAGAAATGGGGAAGCCTGCCGCGCGTCTATATCGAATGCCTGCTGGACAACGCCATCCGCGTCGAAGACCAGCGACGCCTGCACCAGTTTTACGGTTGCCAGCAAATCATCCAGATGAACGCTTCTCATTCACCCTTCTTTTCGATGCCGCACGAACTCGCGGACCACTTGTTGAGCCTCTGATCCCCTGCCATGTACACCATTCCCCAGGCACTCGCCACCATCGACAGCAATACCGCATGGGTATTGTTTTTCTCCGCCTGCGGCTGGATCGGCGGCACGATCCAGTTTTTCGAGGGCCTGCGCCTGACCTGGCGCGACAAGGTGATCGGCCTGCCACTGGGCTACGTCTGCATCATCCTGGCCCACGATTCGTTTTTCTTCCTGCACTACGACTTCTGGTTCAATGAAGTCCACCACTGGTACTTCAACACCACCACCTACCTCTTCGCCGCCTGGCCGGTGATCGAAGTCATCGCCATCGTCTGGCTGGTTCGGGTGGCGCGCACCGAGGTGGCGCCCGGCCTGCCTCCGTGGGCCTGGTATGGCATCTACGGGCTGTTCCAGGTGACGGCGATCGCGCTTTACTGCCTGCTGCAGACCTGGATCGACGATCCGCTGCGCATCACTGGCTGGACCATCGCCCAGGTCATCAACATCCTGTTCATGATTCCGATGGCGTTGCGACGTAAAAGCACGCGCGGGCAATCGCGGCTCATGGCCTGGGCGCTGCTGCTCGGGCCTGGCTCGTCAACGCTGTTCCTCGCCACCTCCATCGTGCCCTCGCTGCTGACGGCGCTTTACTGGGTGGCCAGCATCTGCATTATCGCCATGAGCATCGCCTACCTGCTGCTCTATGAACACTACCGGCGGCAGGAGAAACTGGCAGCCGCCTAACGCGCGTCTTCCAGTATCAGGTCGGCCGCGCGCAAGGCTGCGGCCATGACCGGCGCGTTGGTGTGGCCGGCCGTGAGGAAGGGAAAGATCGACGCATCCATCACGCGCAAGCCATCGGCACCGCGCACGCGCAGGCGCGGGTCGACCACCGACGCGTCGTCGCTGCCCATGCGGCAGGTGCCCACCGTGTGATAGCCCGGTCCGGCCATGCGAAAGAACAGATCGATGATCTCGTCGTCGTTCTGTAAATCCGGCGGCTCGGCACCTTTTTGCAATACCGCCTGCAAGGCCGGTTGGGCGAAGATTTTTCTCACATAGCGAAAGGCGGCGACCGCCGTGGTGCGGTCATATTCTGCGGTCAGGTAATTGGGCCGTATCCGCGCCGGAGCAGCCGGGTCGCTGGATGCAATCATCACGCTGCCCTGCGACTCCGGCCTCAACACCATGGTGACGGAATGGAATCCGGATTCCTCGTCGATGGCCAGCTGCCCGCTTTTTTGCGTGAAGCCGATCGGTGCGGTCATGCATTCGGCATCTGGCCGCAGCAAATCCGGCCGCGTACGGAAGAACATGATGACCTGATGTACCACGGCGCTCATGACGCCGCGCCGGGTCAGCAGGTAATACAGCGCATTGCCAGCCAGGCGCAGGCCGCGCATGTCGCGGTTCTCGGATTCGATGGTCAGGGGGTGCAACTGCAACAAACAGAAGTGCTCGCGCGCATTGGCGCCGACGCCCGGGCTGTCGTGCAGCACGTCGATGTCGAATTGGCGCAGGTGCGCCGCCGGGCCGATGCCGGAGAGTTGCAGCAGCTTGGGCGACTCGACCGCACCTGCTGACAATACGATCTCCTTCGCGGCATGGAACTCGACAGTCTGGTCACCGCGCTTGCAGCGCAGGCCCACTGCGCGCCTGCCCTCGAAGATGATCGATTCCACCCGCGTTTGCAGGCTGATGGTCAGGTTGGGGCGGCCCTGGATCGGTTTGAGAAATGCATCCGCCGCACTGAAACGCCGGCCATCGCGCAGATTGTTGGTGGTGTAGCCCGCGCCTTCCTGTTGCAGGCCATTCATGTCATTGCGCCGTGGCAGGCCGAGCTGTTCCACTGCGGTCAAAAAGGCTTCGCCAATCGGATTGGGCTGTGCGTGCGGGGCCAGGTCAATCGGCCCGCCAACCCCGCGCACGCCATCGTCGCCGAGGGCGTGGTTCTCCAGCCGGCGATAGTAGTCGAGCATCGTCGGCCAGTTCCAACCGGTACAGCCGGCGGCTTCAAGTGCCTCGTAATCCTCGGGTTGGCCACGCACATAGACCATGCCATTGACCGAACTGGAGCCGCCCATCACACGGCCACGCAGCCAGTGCGGCGATGGCGGATCGGTTTCGTAGCGGTAGAGGTCCTTCGTTCCCGTCAGCAGCTTGCCCACGCCGCGCGGCATGCGGATGAACAGGTTGTCATCCGAACCGCCGGCCTCGATCAGCAACACCCGGTGCTGCGGGTTTGCAGACAGGCGATTGGCCAGCACACATCCGGCCGAGCCGGCCCCGACCACGATGAAATCGAAAGTACTCAACCTGCACTCCTCAATCTGTTTTTATGTCCGGCTGAGTGCCGGTGCTATGGCACGAGTCTATCGCATGTGTTGCGTGGGGCTGGCGCGAGTTTGGCACGAGCGAGCGGCAACCGATATGCATACAAGCTGGTACAGTTTGGGTATGGACAATTCGCTCAACCCCGCCCTGTTTGCCGGCAGCCTGTTGATCGGCATCCTGCTGTGCATGGAGATCGGTCGCCGCATCGGGAAAAGCCGGCGCGCAGGCGACCCGCACATTGATGAAAAAGGCATCAGCGCCATCGAGGGCGCGGTGTTTGCCCTGCTGGGCCTGTTGCTGGCCTTCACCTTTTCCGGCGCAGCATCGCGCTTTGACCATCGCCGCGAACTGATCACGCAGGAAGCCAACGCCATCGGCACCGCATGGCTGCGCATCGATCTGCTGCCAAGCGCCGCGCAAGCGCCCCTGCGTCGGCTCTATCGCGACTATGTCGAATCGCGATTGGCCATCTACAAGGAAGGTGTGGAGACCGAAGCTGGGAAGGCTGCCTACCAGCGCAGTGTTGCCCTGCAAGGCGAGATATGGAAACAGACCAGCGCCGCCGCCTACCAGGCCCCTGCGCCGGCCGTCGCCAACCTGGCGCTGCCGCCGGTCAACGACATGATCGACATCACGACCACGCGCTTCGTCGCGCGGCAGACCCATCCGCCGGACGCCATCTACTACCTGCTCTTCGTGCTCGGCCTGGCTGCCGCAATGCTGGCGGGTGACGGCATGTCCGCGAGCAAGCACCGGCAGTGGCTGCATCGGCTCGGTTTCGCGCTCGTGATCAGCGCGACGGTATATGTGACGATGGACATGGAATATCCACGCCTCGGGTTGATAAGGATCGATGCTGCAGATCAGTTATTGGTGGATCTGCAGCACAGCATGTAGACAACTCGTCCCGGCAATTTGATCAAGTTTCCATAACGAAAAGGAAACCGGCACCATGGACATGCGGAGACGCCAGATCATCTTTGCCGCTGTGTTTTGCCTGCAGCCGCTCCTCTCGCTCGCCAACGGCAGCCTGCCACCCGCCCCGCCACCGCAAGACCCCAGCGCCACCCGCACCTGGGCAATGGGATTCGGCTACCTGCCACCGCGGCCGACGGTGGAGGATGTGCTGAAGGGCATCAACATCTGGAGCCAACGCTCCGAATATGCGGTGATCCATGAGGAGCTGCCGTGGAAAGACCTGCTCGGTGGCATGTCGGCCGAGGCGATCCTCGACCGCGACAAGGTGAAGCTGGTCGAGTACATGCGCGGCAAGGGGTTGAAGCTGTTCTTCATGGCCGACCTCAATGACGGCCTGTCGCGCGGTGAAGAAGCGCCGCAGCTGCGCATGCTCAAGCGCAGCATCACAGAGCCGGCGGTACAGAAGGCCTACCGCAGCTATGTGCTGGCAGTGGAGAAAAAACTCAAGCCGGAGATCATCGGCCTGATGCCGGAGACCAACCTGGTGCGTGCGACGGCGCCCCCTGCCCTCTATGCCGCCGCCGTGCATGCAGCCAACGACGTGGCAGCCGATCTCAAGGCAGCAGGAAGCAAGGCAACGTTGATGACCAGCGTGCAGGTGGATACAGCCTGGGGCAAGCTGGCGACCAACAACCCCTATGTCGGCATCGAGAAGGATTTCGCCGACTTCCCGTTCACGCAGATGCTGGGCTTCTCTACGTATCCCTACTTCGCCTATGGCAAGCCGGAAGACATGCCCGACAACTATTTCATTCGCCTGCTCAATGGTCGCGAGATGCCGGTGATGATCGTCGAAGGCGGCTGGACCAGCGCCTCGGTCGGCATACTGCGCTCATCGCCTGAGCAACAGGCGCGCTACTTCACACGCATGGCGGCTTTGGCGGATGGCGTCAAGGCACGCGGCTGGGTGCAGCTGCTGTTTGCCGACCTCGACATTTCCAGCTTCCCCAAGCCGCTACCGCCAATCTTGCCGCTGTTTACCAGCATCGGCCTCGTCGATGCGAACTTCAAGCCGAAGCCCGCCTTGCAGGTGTGGGACCAGTTGCACGCAAGGAAACTTGTGCATTAGTTACAGTTGGGCAGCGCGAAAGGTATTGCACTGCTTGATGTCGCCGCTGTCGATACCGCGCTTGAACCAGCGCACACGCTGTGCCGAGGTGCCATGGGTAAAGCTTTCCGGCACCACCGTGCCCTGCGATTCGCGCTGCAGCGTATCGTCGCCGATGGCGGTGGCGGCGTTCAGTCCCTCCTCGATGTCGCCGGATTCGAGTATCTGGCGCGAGGTATTGGCGTGGTTGGCCCATACGCCGGCGAAGCAATCCGCCTGCAGTTCGAGCCTGACCGACAGCGCGTTCGACTGCGCGTCGTCGGCCTGACGGCGCGCGCGATCGACCTTGGCCGAGATGCCCATCAGGTTCTGTACATGGTGGCCAACTTCGTGGGCGATGACATAGGCCTGGGCAAAATCTCCCGGCGCCTGGAAGCGGTCGCGCAACTCCTGATAGAAGCGCAGGTCGATGTAAACCTTCTGGTCGCCGGGGCAGTAGAACGGCCCCATCGCCGCCTGACCGGTACCGCAGGCGGTGCGGGTGGCGCCGGAAAACAGGACCAGCTTCGGTTCGACGTACTGCTTGCCCGACTGCGCAAAGATGTCCTTCCATGTGTCCTCGGTGTCAGCGAGTATCTTCGAGACGAAGCGCGCATCGGCATCGTTTGCCGGTGGCGCATGGGCTTCGGTCTGTGGCGTTTCCATCGCGGTCGGTGCGCCATTCAACACGACGGACGGATCGACGCCGAAGTACATGGCGACCAGCGCGATGACAATGGTGCCAACACCGATATGGCGGCCACCGAAGGCAAATCGGCCACCACCGCCTCCGCCAAAACCGGCGCCATCGCCGCGTCGGTCTTCTATGTTGTCGCTTTCGCGCTCGTCATCCAGCCGCATCGCTGTCTCCTTGTCTTGTCAGCGCACGTCGGGTTCAAAGAACACCCAGCGCGCCGATGGCCAGCGCTGCTGCATGCGTTCTTCCACCGCGTTGATGGCATCCACCATCTGCGTACCGCTGATATTGTCCATGTTGGCCATGCGCGCCTTGACCGCAATTACGGTCTTGTTGCCCCAGGCCAGGGTGATGATGTTCAGCACTTGTTCCACTTCCGGCTGAGCGGCGACAAAGGCGGCAATGTCGGCGCGCATCTCCGGCGAGGCGGATTCGCCGACGATCAAGGCCTTGACTTCGATCATCACTACCACCGCGACACCCATCAGCACGACGCCGATGCTGAGCGTACCCAGCGCGTCCCACAGCGGGTTGCCGGTGAGATAGGTCGCGGTGACGGCAATGAAGGCCAGCGCCAACCCGGCCAATGCCGCGATGTCTTCGCCGGCAACCACCATCAGCTCGGATTCACGCGACTCGCGGAACCAGCGCGCAAAGGACTTGCCACCGGATTCCTTGCGGATTTCACGCAACGCGCCCCACAGCGAAAACGATTCGAGCACCACGGCGACACCCAGTACGGCCATCGCAACGAGGCCGTTTTCGAGCAACTCCGGATGCAGCAGACGGTGCACTCCCTCGTAGAACGAAAACGCGCCGCCCATGAAGAAAAGCAGCAGCGCCACGATCATCGACCAGAAATAGGTGACGCGGTGATAGCCCAGCGGATGATCTTCCGTCTCAGGGCGTTTCGCCTCCTTCATGCCCAACAGCAGCAGCAACTGGTTGGCGCAATCGGCACTGGAATGGATCGCCTCGGCCAGCATGGAGCCGGAACCGGTCCAGAAAGTGGCACCGAACTTGGAAACCGCGATGCCGAAATTCGCCGCCAGCGCGTAGAGGATGGCCCGGGTCGAGCCTTCAGAACCGTGTGACATGGATGATTTTCTTCAGGAGTTTTTGAGCTTTTGCATGGTGCGGCGGGCGAAGACCAGGTCTTCCCACGCCTTGGCCTTGTCCGGCAGGGTGCGCAGCAGGTAGGCCGGATGATAGGTGACGATCAATGGGATGTCGCGATGCGCGTGCAGCTTGCCGCGTGCCTCGCCTATTTTCACTTCTCGCCCGAGCAGGGTTTGCGCAGCCGGCCGACCCAGCGCGATGACAAGCCTGGGTTGCAGCAGGGCAATCTGTCGCTGCAGGTAAGGGGCGCAGGCATTGATCTCTGCCGCTTCCGGCGTGCGGTTGCCCGGCGGACGACATTTGACCGAATTGGCGATGTACACGTCCTTGCCGCGTTTCAACCCGATGGCATCCAGCATGGCATCTAGCAACTTGCCGGCAGCGCCGACAAAGGGCTCGCCGCGCTCGTCTTCGTCAGCACCCGGACCTTCACCGACCACAAGCCAATCAGCATTGACATCGCCGACACCCAGCACCGCCTGCTTTCGCTGCTTGCAAAGCTCGCACGCACGGCACTCGGCAACCGACTGCTTGAGTTCGACCCAATCCATGGCGGCAATGCGCGCCGCGCGATCGTCCACGGTTGGCGTTGCATCCTCGTCGTCGTCATCCGGTCGACTGTCGAAGGCATAGGCATCGAGCGGCACGTCATGATCCGGTGGCGCGCCTTCTGCCATGGCTGCAGGAGGGGGCGGTGTATCTGCCTCGGAAACGGACACGCGAACCACCGCGGGAGTTGCCGCGGCAGGAACGGTTTCCGCCGTTTGCTCGCGCAGCTTCCAGATCGGGCCGAGGCCCATTTCGCACAGCACGGCGTCGCGTTCGCGGCTCATCAGGCGGCTTTCTCCTGATTGACGGCATCGAGATCGCACGACATCACGATGGCGTCCTCGCGGCCATAGGCCGCCGGGTAATAGGCGCGACGCTGGCCGACGACGATGAAGCCGAACTTGCGGTACATCTCCAGCGCGCTGGTGTTGGATGGGCGAACTTCGAGAAACATGAAGCGGGTACCTTGCTCGCGCGCGTCGGCAAAAAGGTGGTTGAGCAGCTGCTTGCCAAACCCCTTGCCCTGCAACTCCGGCATGACGGTGATGTTGAGCAGATGCACCTCGTCGAGCACGATCATCAGCAGCGCATAGCTGACGATGACACCATTCCTGCGACCGATCCAGGCGCGATAGCCGGCATTGAGCGAGTCAACAAATACGCCATAGGTCCAGGGGAAGGCAAAGCTGCGTTGCTCGATGGCGCAGACATCCGCAAGGTCGGCATGCGTCATGACCGAAAATTCGAGCGCATTTGCCGGACTGCTCATTTGTTGCCTCCCCGGGCGAGGCGCTCCTGCGTCGTCAGTGCGACCTTGTCGCGGATGTAGAACGGCAGCGCTTCGGCAGCGCTGACGCCCCTGCTCGCCTGCAACTGCCGCAAGGCAAGACGTGCGATGGCCGGCGCAAGTGGCGGGATGGTGGCGTCAATGGTCGTGATGGCGTCACCGAGGCGCCCGACGAGCGTGTTGGCATAACTGGCAAAACCATCGCCGCAAGCTTTCCAGCCCTTGCCCGGCGGCAGTGGTTGCAACTCGGGCGGGCAAACCGTGGGGGCGACAATCTCGATCACTTCGACACCTTCTACCTCGTAGGCAGCGGTATAAACCTCGTTCATGCGCGCATCAAGGCAAAC
>CANJXH010000025.1 GCA_947478755.1 Betaproteobacteria bacterium
AGTCGCTGCCGGGGGAGCTAGCCAGCGGCTTTTTCGCGGTTCTTCCACCAGCCGATGAAAGCCGGCAGCAGCGAAACCACCGCAATCACCACCACGGCAGCCGAAAGATTGTTCTTGATCACCGGCACATTGCCAAACCAGTAACCCAGCATGGTCAATGATGCCGTCCAGCCGATGCCACCCGCGACATTGAAAACAGTGAAGCGCACCGGACTCATCGCTCCGATGCCGGCCACAAAGGGCGCAAACGTACGGAATATGGGCAGGAAACGCGAAATGACGATGGTCTTGCCGCCATGCTTTTCGTAAAAGGCATGTGTTTTTTCCAGCGCACGACGATTGAAAAACCGCGAATCCGGCCACTGGAACACCTTCGGGCCGAGGTAGCGGCCGATGCCGTAATTCAGGCTGTTGCCGAGGATGGCAGCCAGCGACAGGGTCAGGATCAGCAGCGTGATATCCATGCCGCCCACGGCAGCAAGCGCACCAGCGACAAACAACAGGGTGTCACCCGGCAGAAAAGGCGTGACAACAAAACCCGTCTCGGAAAAAATCACCGCGAACAGGATCGCGTATATCCAGACACCGTACTGCGCCACCATGCTGGCGAGGTAGACGTCAAGATGCAGGATGATGTCGATGAAGTGACTGATCAGTTCCATATGGCGGGCTGCGGCGGTTGCAAAAGGCCGCTAGTCTAGCCGACGGACCAGCCCTTGATGCACTACCGGCAGCGCCAATGCACTATTCATCCACCGCGCAGATCTGGCGGACCTCGTGCGTGTCCCAGTAGATTGGATGCCACTCGATCACCTTGCCATTGCGGAAACGAAATATTTCGGCCACCGGCCGGTCATACACCTTGCCGGTCTTGCGGCTGGTCGCCGTCATCTGGATGTAGGCGATGACCAGATCGCCGGCAGCCGCGAACTCCTCGATCACGACCTTGAGATGGCTCCATGCGCCAAACATCCCGGCCAAGCCGATCTTGGTTTCTTCCAGTCCCTTGATTGTGCAACCGTAGGGCAGAGAATCTGCCTCTCGAAACACCACGTCCTTGTCGAATATCTTCCACCAGCCATCCCAGTCACCGGCAAGCTGGTCCTTGTAGGCTTGGATCAGCGCGTCACGGTTGCGCCGGGCGGTGTCGTTCATGCCGCTCTGCGGGCCAAGATCGAGCGAAAGCTCAAAAGTCGATTGCGGGTTGGGTACGTCCATGGCTGCTTCTCCTTTGTTGGTGTTTTTCGACGGGTTTGCCGTTGCGCGGCGGCTAGCACAAATGGCCTAATTTACGGTATCTTGGTTGCCCCCGCTGACGGCAACGGGGCCACAACTATATCTTCGAGGAAACCATCATGATGCATGATTTACTGATTGCCGGCGGCACCGTCGTGGACGGCACCGGCAGCCCCGGTTTCCTTGCCGACGTCGCGATCAAGGACGGCAAGATCAGCGCGGTCGGCCACAACCTCGGCAACGCAAAAGAGCAGATCGATGCAAAAGGCCTGCTGGTCACGCCCGGCTTCATCGACGTCCACACCCACTACGACGGCCAGGTGATGTGGGATTCGCAGCTGGCTCCCATCGTCTGGCACGGCGTCTCCACCGCCATCATCGGCAACTGTGGTGTCGGTTTCGCGCCCGCCCGCCCGGAGGGCCGCGATTACCTGATCAAGCTGATGGCCAACGTCGAAGACATTCCTGCCGAATCGCTGGCCGCCGGCCTTGAATGGAACTGGGAAACCTACCCCGAATATCTGGATGCCATCGATGCCCGCAAGCGCACCATCGACATCGCGTCGATGGTCACCCACTGCTCGCTGCGCACTTACGTGATGGGCGACCGTGCCCGCGAAAAGCCGACCGAAGGCGAGATCAAGGCGATGGCCGACCTGGTGCGCGAGGCTGTGCGCGCCGGTGCCGTCGGCGTATCCACTTCGCGCACCGTGCTGCACACCACGATGGATGGCGTGCCGGTACCGGGCACCCATGCCGACGAAGCCGAACTCACGGCGCTGGCCAGGGCAGCGCGCGAAGGCGGCAACGGCGTACGTGGCGTGCTTGAAGTATCGCCCCCCGGCGTTGCCTTCCCCGAACCGGTGGAGCTGACCGACGCCATCGACATGCTGATCCGCGTGGCACGAGCCAGCGACTGCCCGGTGATTTTTTCCTTCCTGCAGTCGAACCACAATCCCGAGGAATATCGCACCGTGCTGAACCGCGTCGGCGCCGCCGCGAAGGAAGGCGTTCGCATTCATCCGGAAGTATCGACGCGTCCGATCGCCACGCTGATCAGCTTCCAGGGCCTTTTCAATCCCTTCTCCAACCTGCCCGGCTTCGCGCCACTCAAGGGCCTGGAGTTTGAAGACCGGATCAAGGCCTTGCGCGACCCGGCAGTACGCCAGCGCCTGACGACCGAAACCAATGCCAATCCGGCCGGGCTGGACCTGGTGTTCACGGCGCCCGGTTTCTGGGAGCAGGTCTTCATCACCGGCTCGCCCTTCAACTATTACCCCGGCATCGAAGACAGTGTGCAGGCCCATGCCGACCGCGCCGGCGTTGATCCACGCGAGATCGCCTACGACGCGATGATGGAGCGCGATGGCCGTTCCTTCCTGATGTACGCCACCTGCAACTGGGCCAACCGCAATCGCCAGGCATTGCAGGAAATGGTGATGCACCCCTCGTCGCTGATCGGTCTCGGCGACGGTGGCGCGCATGTCACGGTCGCCGGCGACTTCAGCCAGGCGACGACTTTCCTTTCCGACTGGGTGCGCGACAACAAGGACGGCAACACGATCAAGCTTTCGCTGGAACAGGCGGTGCGCAAGCTGTCGCAAGCCAATGCAGAGGCCTTCGGCTTGCACGATCGAGGCACCATCAAGCCCGGCCTGAAAGCCGACATCAACCTGATCGACCTCGCCACGCTCGGTGTTGCCGATCCGATCATGAAAGATGACCTGCCGCTCAATCGGCCGCGACTGGAGCAACGCTCGACCGGCTATGTCGCCACCTTTGTCAACGGCGTGCGCACCCAGAGCAATGGCGCACTCACCGGCCAGTTGCCCGGTACGCTCGCCCGCGGCAACATGGGGAACACGCATTGAACTCACGTGACAAGGCACCGCTCTCTGCAATCGAGAACGTTGAGGTAAAGCTCTCCCGCACCAAAACCTGGGGCGGGATGGAGACCAAGGCAAGCTACACGCCGAACGACGTCGGCGATATCGACTACGCCCGCGATCTCGGCAACCCCGGCGAATTTCCCTACACGCGCGGTGCCTATCCGCAGATGTACCGCAGCCGGATGTGGTCGCAACGCGCGATGTTCGGTTACGGCGCGCCGGAAGACACGCGTGATGGCATTGCGCTGGCGCTTGAGGCGGGATTGAAGAGCATCAACATCGTGGTAGACCCGGTCAGCCAGCAGTACATGGATGCCGATCACCCTTCCTTCGCGCCCGAAGTCGGCCTTGATGGTGCCTCCCTGCCCTGCGTGCGCGATGCCGAACGCCTGCTGGAAGGCATCGATCTGGCGAAGATTGACGTCGCCTGGCATTGGGGCCCGATGGCCTACCCGCTGGTGGCCGCCGTTGCCGTCAAGCGCGGCATGGACCTGCGCGAGCTGCAAGGCTCGCACATGCCCGACCTGCTGCAGCAAACCATCTCCGGCTGGGGCGAGCGCCTCCTGCCGGCCGACTTTGCCAATCGCATGACCTGCGATTCGATCGAGTACGTCGTCAAGCACAGCCCGCGCTGGGCCATGGGCCTGCCGCAGGGGTACGACATCCGCGAGCGCGGCCTCACACCACCGGGCGAGATCGCCGTCGGCATGGCCATCGCGATTGCCGCCATCGACGAACTCATCGGCCGCGGCATGACCATCGATGACATCGCGCCGAGCCTGGCCTGGGTCTCGATCGCCGACATCGACTTCTTCGAGGAGATCGCCAAGTTCCGCGCCCTGCGCCGCTTCTGGGCCCGCACCATGAAGGACCGCTACGGTGCCAAGGACCCGCGCAGCATGCGCGTGCGAATCGCCTGCCACACCTCGGGGCGTTCCTTGGTCTACAAGCAGCCGCTCAACAACCTGTCGCGCGTCGCCATACAGAGCATGGCTGCGCTGATCGGCGGAGTGCAGTCGCTCGACTGCTGCACCTTCGACGAGCCGATCGGCATCCCCACCCATGAAGCACGCGAACTGGCGATCCGCACCCAGCAGATTCTGGCCAACGAAACCGGCGTGGCGCGCACCGCCGATCCGCTCGGCGGTTCCTGGTACGTCGAAGCGCTGACCAATCAAGTGGAAGCGGCGGCGATCGAGATGCTGGAGAAGATCGAAAAGGTCGGCATCCTCAAAGCCATCCGTGAAGGCCATGTCGAACAGATGACGGACGAACACAATTTCGAGATCGAGCGCGAACTCGACCAGCAGGAACGCGTGATCATCGGCCTCAACAAGTTTGTGCCCGAAACCGAGCCGGCACCCACCCGCTTCGAGTTCGATCCCGCCAATACCAGAAAGCACGTCCAGCATCTGGTCGACCTGAAGCAAAGCCGCGACCAGCACCTGGTCAGCGAAAAGATCCGCCAGCTATACCAGGTCTCGCGCGAAGGCAACAACGCGCACCAGGCCATGATCGATGCGCTGGTGGCCGACGCCAGCATTGGCGAAGTGTGGGGCACGCTGCGTGTTGCCAGCGGCCTCTCCTACGACCCCTACAACGTCCTCAATTCACCCTTCGCTTATACCTGATGCCGACCAACACCCAGACCCACCACAGAATCCGCTGCCTCTTGGGCATGCTCGGCACCGACGTCCACTCGAAAGGCATTCGCACCCTGGCGCGCTGGCTGCGTGACGAAGGCATTGAGGTCGTCTATCTCGGCGAGCACAACACCGTCGAAGGCATGGTGAATGCGCTGGTACAGGAAGATGCCGACGTGATCGGCCTCAGTTTTTCGTCCGGCGGCTACCTGGCCTACATCGAACAAACCGCGCAACTGATGCAGCAACGCGGCGTCGGCGACGTTGCCTTCATGGTCGGCGGGCAGATTCATCCCGACGATCACGGTAAACTGTCGGCACTCGGCGTTTCCGGCATTTTCGGGCCGGGCTCCAGCAAGGACGATGTACTCGACTTTGTGCGCAAGGTCGCCACCGAACAACAACTCGCACGCAGTTCATTACCCGCTTAAGGACAACCATGTCGCAAACCAACCAACCGGCCTACTTCAAATCAACGCGCCCTTTCGCCCCCGAAGAACTTTCGATCGGCGACTTCCTGCGCAAGATCGCCAACGAGTGCCCGGACAAACGCGCACTGACCATGCTGCGCGACCCGGCCACCGGCGAGCAGCGCGCATGGACTTATGCCGAGGTACTGGAAATTTCCGAAGCCGTGGCGCAGCAACTGCTGCTGCAATTCAAACCCGGTGACCACATCACGCTATGGTCATCGAATCGCCCGGAGTGGCTGTTCGTGCAGTTCGGTGCCGCAATGGCCGGCCTGGTGCTGGTCGCGGTCAGCCCCGCCAGCCGCTCGCATGAGCTGGGCTATGTGCTGCAGCAGTCCGATTCGGTCGGCATCATCTACACCCGCCACATGGCCAAGACCGATTGCGGCGCGCTGCTGGAGTCGTTGCGCCCCGAATGTCCCAAGCTGAAAGTCGCAATCGCGTTCGACGACTGGGCCGATTTCGGCAAGCGTCCAGCCAATGCGCCGGCACTGCCCGTTGTCAAGCCACGCCAGCCGGCGATGATCCAGTACACCTCCGGCACCACCGGCAAGCCCAAGGGCGCGCTGATCGCGCACTACTCGCTGGTCAACGCCACCAAGACCATCGAGAACACCTTCGAACTCGAACGTCATTCGGTGTGGCTCAATACGGTGCCGCTCTACACCACCAGCGGCTGCGTGTTCGCCAATTTCACCTGTATCTGGAACCGTGGCAACCAGGTGCTGCTGCCCAACTTCGACCCGGTGCTGGTCTTCCGCGGCGTCACCGAAGAAAACGCCAACTGGATTCCGCTGGTGCCGACCATGGCGATCGCCGTGCTCGACCATCCCGATCGCGCCAAATGCGATTTCTCCAGCGTCAAAGTGGTCGTCACCGGCGGCTCTGCCGTCGCGCCGGAACTGGTGCAGCGCATCGAGCGCGAGCTGAAGGCCGACTTCATGATGGTGTTCGGCCAGACCGAAAGCAGCAGCGCGGTCTGCCTCAGCCACCGCAAGGACACGGTCGAGCACCGCACCGGCACCATCGGCTATCCGCTCGGCGGCTTCGAGCTGCGCATCTGCGACCCCGAGACCAACCGCACGCTGAACTTCGGCGAGATCGGCGAGATATGCATGCGCGGCCCCTCGGTGATGCTGAGCTACTACAACATGGAAGAAGCCAGCAAGGCCGCGATCGACGGCGAGGGCTGGCTGCATTCGGGCGACCTCGGCACCCTGAGCGAAGAAGGCTATCCGCAGATCACCGGCCGCCTGAAGGACATGATCATTCGTGGCGGCAGCAATATCTATCCGCGCGAACTCGAAGACGTGTTCAGCGAACACCCGGACATCGCCGAGTCTGCCGTGTTCGGCATCCCCGAAGCCAAGTACGGCGAACTGGTGGTTGCGGCAATCCGCCTGCGCCCCGGCGCCACGCTCGATTCGGCCGGTGTCGCTGCCTATCTGCAGGACCGCGTTGCGCGCTACAAGGTGCCAAGCTACGTCTGGTTCGTCGACCAGTTCCCGCTCACGCCCTCCGGCAAGATCCAGAAGTTCGTGCTGCGCGACCAATACCTCGCCGCGCATCCGGAGCTGGTGGTCGCCAAGGCGTGAGCTGAATTGGCCGAGGTGACCGAGGTGACCGCATTAACCAATAGCGCGCAGCACTATCCCGAGTTTACCGACGGCGTTGCACTGGTCGCCGGCGGCAGCGGCGGGCTGGGCGCGGCGATCTGCACTACGCTGGCCGCGGCAGGCGCCAATGTCGCGCTGACCTATCGTTCGCGCCGCGAAAATGCCGAGCGCGTGGCCGAGGATGTTCGCCGCCACGGCGTGGACGCCGTCATCTCGCCGCTCGACCTCGAAGATGTCGCCGCCACCCAAACCGTGGTTGATGATCTGGTCAGGCAATACGGCCGCATCCACTCCGTTGTTTACGCCGCCGGGCCGCCGCTGGAGTTCGGCAGGATCAGCAGCATCGCGCCGGCCGAATGGGCGCGCGTGATCGGCGGCGACGTCAATGGCTGCTTCAACCTGATGTCGGCCGTGCTGCCACACCTGCGCGCACAGGGCGGCGGCGCGATCGTTGCCGTCACCACCGCGGCGCTGTGGCATGTGCCGCCCAACGACATCCTCTCCGCCGCGCCCAAGGCCGCGATCCAGACGCTGATGCAGGGCCTCGCGCTGGAGGAGGGTCGCCACGGCATCCGCGCCAACTGCGCCGCGCCGGGGCTGTTCGCCGCCGGGCTCGGCCTCACCACCATCAACGACAGCTCGCAGGAGTATGTCGACAAGATGACCAAGGCCATCCCGCTGCGCCGCCGTGGCGAGGCGGACGACATTGCCGACGTGGTCTGCTTCCTGCTGTCGAACAAGGCACGTTACGTCACCGGCGAATCCATCGCCGTGGCCGGCGGCCTGCAGCTGGCTTAGTCGATGAAGATAGGCCTCTCGATCCCCAACAACTGGGGCGTGGCCGACCCGCAGGAGCTGGTCGAGCTGGCCGTGCTGGCCGACACGCTGGGCTACGACTCGGCCTGGGTCACCGAGCACCTGCTCAACGTCGGCTACATCGGCGAGCGGCTGGGCAACAAGCCTTATTACCATTCGCTCGGCATGCTCGCCTTCATCGCCGCGCGCACAAAGCACATTGCGCTCGGCACCTCGGTCGTGGTGCTGCCCTTCCGCCAGCCGGCCGACCAGGCCAAATTTGCTGCCACCATCGACCAGCTCTCTGGCGGCCGCCTGATTCTTGGCATTGGCAGCGGCGCGCTGGAAGCCGAATTCGATGCGCTCAGCATCCCCTTCAAGGAACGTGGCGCGATTACCAATGAATCGATGCAGGTAATGCGGGCACTGTGGACGCAGGAGAAAGCCAGCTTCCACGGCAAGTACTGGAACTTCGACGACCTGATGGCCTCACCCAAGCCGCTGCAGAAGCCGCACGTACCGATGTGGGTCGCCGGCATGGGCAAGGCGGCCTATCGCCGCACCGGCCAGCTTGGCGATGGCTGGCATGCAACAGGGATACCACTGGAAGAATTCATCACCGGCCGCGACGAGATACGCCGCTTCGCGATTGAGGCGGGCCGCGACCCGCTGCAGATCACCATGTCGATGCGCATCAATGTCAGCTACGGCACCAAGTTCACCACCGAGACCGAACGCCGCTCGGTACTGGAAGGCGACGACCCGGCCTCCATGATCGCCGCACTGAAGGACTGGCGCGACGCCGGCGTCGACCACCTGGTGCTGGCGCCGGCCACGACCGACATGGCGCAGCTGCGCGTTGAAACGGAACGCATCGCGAAGACGGTATTGCCGCAGTTCAAGCACTAGCACTGGTGGCAACGCGCTCATTCAGGCGCAGAATGCCTGCCTGCAGTTGCAGCACATGAATCACAAGAGGAGATTCAGAATGGGCAACCAGGACATCGCACGCAACGTCGATCTCAGCATCGGCGACTTCAAGGCACTCGGCAATGGCATCCTGCCGCGGCTCGACGCCATGCGCAATCACGAGCCGATCTACTGGAGCGATGCCAACCAGGCCTGGATGGTGACGGGCCACAAGGAGATCGGCGAAGGCGCGTCGGCGGAAATGCCCATGCTCTCGTGCGACCGCCTGGTGCCGGTGACGCTGGGCAAGATTCCGGTGGAAGACCGCGCAAAGCTCTACCCCACCATCGCGCATTACCTGCCGAACTGGATCATCAACTTCGACCCACCGATCCACACCCGCCTGCGCAAGCTGGTGATGCAGTCGCTCAACCGCAAGGTACTCGATGCGCTGAAGCCCTTTATCGAACAGCGCGTGCAGACCCTGCTCGACCGGATCGAGCAGAAGCCCGAACTCGAATTCAACGAGGAGATCGCCCGCGAGCTGACCGGCAGCATCATCCTCAAGCTGATCGGGTTGCCACCGGAAAACTTGCCTCGCCTGCGCGGCTGGGCCACCGCCCTTCTTGAATCTGCCGGCAATCCGTTTGCCACGCACGAAGGCCTGCTCAGGATGGATGCCGCAATGGCGGACATGAACACCCTGCTCGGCACCGAGATCGAAAAGCGGCGTACGCACCCGACCGACGACCTGCTCACCGCGATGACCAAGGCCAACGAGGACGGCGACACGCTGTCAATGGACGAGATGCTGGGCGCGCTTCACATCCTCGTCATCGCCGGTCACGACTCGACCATGAACAGCCTGACGCTGGGCGTGGCGAGCCTCTCGCGCAACCCGGATTACTGGGACTACATGTACAAGCACCCGGAAGAAACGCCGAACCTCGTGATCGAGCTCATGCGCGAGATGGCGATGATGACCTCGCAATCGCGCTTCGTGCTCGAAGACTTCGAATGGCACGGCAAGCAGATCAAGAAGGGCCAGGTAGTGCACCTGATGATCGCCGCCGGCAACCGCGACCCCGGCATCTTCCCCGACCCTTGCAAGCTCGACCCGAAACGCGAGAACCTCGACAAGTCGCTCACCTTCAACCCCGGCCTGCACCACTGCCTCGGCCATGGCCTGGCGAAACTGCAGCTCGGCATCTTCTTCGGCGAACTGGTGAAGCGCTTCTCGGGTGCGAAGGTACTGGAACCCGAGCTGGACTTTTTGCCCGGGCCGGTGTTTCGGGGGCTGTATCACCTGAATGTGCGGTTCGAGGTGCGGGGATAGGCTCAACAGAAAGGCGAGGACTATTCCCAGTCGTAAATGTCCCTGACTCCTTTATTCGAAAACTCGAATGTCTCTGACCCCTTTGGTTCGTAAAACGAGGTCGAATCAATTTGACGCCGGTCCGTATGGCAGTGATACCGTGCTGAACGATATGCAGCGGGTAATCGGCGAGACGTGTGCGTGGGCAGCGCGGCATGTCAGTCACTCAAAAACAAATGTCGCGGACCCATTTTTTATCGACTTGATTAATGTTCTACTAGGACCGGTTGGATATTAACAATTACGTTCCATCCGGAATGCTTAACAATATTTCTCGACCTTTATGCATTAACCGCCAAACATACTTGCCGCTTTCATAGACCCGATTCGCACAACTGCGGTGCGTCAGTTCGTCGAGCCAATACTTCGTTTGAACTCGATCCAATGGTGATGTCTTAAACAACTGCTCCTCGTTTGCTGGTTTGCCATCAAGCTCAAATGCACTTATTGCTTTCAGCATCATCAGCGCTTCCTCCGAGACTTCAGGGTCAGTAACTGCGCTCAACTTTTGCTGGTTGTGTCGACGCACCGTCTCCTGGGGTGTATTGCCAAATTCAGGCGCCTGACCTTTCCTAAGATCCTGAATTTGCATGTCGCGACTTGATATCTCCTTTTGATATGACTCTCGTAGTTCAATTATTTCTCGCCGTATTGCGCGGGATTGTTCGATTGTTAAAGGCGTTTCGTCGTCGATTTTCCGTCGAATTTCTAGCAGTTCCTTTTGTCGTGCTCTCCAAAAAGCGTAGACAGGCTTTGCGATGAACGGGTATGCAAATAGAAAAAAAACAGTGGTAACGGCTGGCCCCCAGTACAGATGAAGCCTCAATGTATCTGCTGGGTAAAGTACTTCGTCAATGATCCTGAATTTCTCAAGCACCTGTGTGTCGGACGCCAATACAGCCACCAAACGATAGTTCCATCCGAGCCAAGAGAGTAGAGCCGTAGTGAATAGTGGGCTTGCTATCCGCTCATAAAGTATTGAGCGAATTGTCTTAAGAAAGTCGTCAATCATATTTTGGGCCTCAAATCCGTACACCGTTTGAAGGGATCATAAACATTTCTGAAAATCAGGAAGGAACCAATCGGGGACAGATCACGGATCCCCCTCACTGCAAGGCCGCCATCACCACAATCCCATCCTCATCCGCGTACAGCATGTCCCCCGGCCGTACCCACACGCCGTCGATGATCACCGCGACATCACGTTGCCCTTCGTTGCGCTTCTCGGTCGGTAGCGGCATGGTGGCCATGGCGCGGATGCCGGTGTCGCATTCGGCAAGTTCGGCGCTGTCGCGCACGGCGCCGTAGACCACGACACCCGCCCAGCCGTTCTTTGCCGCCGCCTTGCCGAGATTGCCGCCGACGAGGGCCTTGCGCAGCGAACCGCCGCCATCCACCACCAGCACGCGGCCTTCGCCGGGTGAGTCAACGGCAGCCTTGACGAAGGTGTTGTCCTCGAAGCACTTCACGGTACTCACCGGACCGCTGAACTTGAGGCGCTTGCCGTAGTCGCGGAAGATCGGCGGCAGCACGCGAAAGCCGCCGTCGGTATCGTTCTTGTGGTCGTCGCAAAGATCGCAGGTAGCGAAGTTGGTGGTCATGTTTCAAGCTCCGGAAAATTTGTCTGGTTTCAAGCCCCCTCTCCCCAACCCTCTCCCACCAGGGGAGAGGGGGCTGAATGCGAGTCGTGATGATAATGCCTCAAGCCAATCGCCGGGCCGTCCCAGGATTGGCTTGGCCCCCTCGGGGGCGGCTCGGGTAGAAGACCCGGGCCGGGGGTGCGCTGAATCCCTATAATCGGTGCCCCATGCCCCGCATCCACCCCCTTCCCGACCTGTTGATCAGCCAGATCGCCGCTGGCGAGGTGGTCGAGCGCCCGGCCTCGGTGCTGAAGGAATTGATCGAAAACAGCCTTGATGCCGGGGCCACGAAGATTGACATCCAGCTTGAAGAAGGCGGCGTGCGCCTGATCCGCATTACCGACGACGGCATCGGCATTGAAGCAGCCGACCTGCCGCTGGCCCTGGCCCGCCACGCCACCAGCAAGATCGGCAGCCTCGACGACCTGGAACGCGTCGCCAGCTACGGCTTTCGCGGCGAGGCGCTGGCCTCGATTGCGTCGGTGTCGCGAATGTCGGTGACCAGCCGGCCGCAGGGCGCGGCGCATGCGATGCGTTTGCGCAATGATGCGGCCAATGCCGAGCCGGCTGCCCTTTCCGGCGGTACCGTGATTGAAGTGGCCGACCTGTATTTCAATACGCCGGCACGGCGCAAGTTTCTCAAGACCGAAGCCACCGAATACGCGCACTGCAGCGACGTTCTGCAGCGCATGGCGCTGGCCAACCCCGGCGTCGCTTTCACGCTCTCGCACAACGGCGCGGTGCGCCACCGCCACACCGGCTGCAATGAAGAAGCGCGCGCCCGCCTGTTGCTGGGCGAGGAATTTTTCAGCCACGCGCGGCGCGTCGATGTCGCTGCCGGTCCCTTGCGCCTTTCCGGTTACGCCGCCTTGCCCGCCTATTCGCGCAGCGGCCGCGACGAGCAGTTCTTCTACGTCAATGGCCGCTTCGTGCGCGACAAGCTGCTCACGCATGCGGCGCGCGAGGCCTATGCCGACATCCTGCATGGCGCACGCCACCCGGCTTATGTGCTGTTTCTCGAACTCGACCCGGCCGAGGTGGATGTGAACGTGCACCCGGCCAAGATCGAGGTGCGGTTCCGCAATGCACGTGGCATCCACCAGTTCATCTTCCATGCGATGCAAAAGGCGCTGGCGGCGCCGATCGGCAGCACGCCGTTTGCGACGGAGCCGCCTTCAACCAGTAGTTACGCCGGCGCCCCTGCAGCGAACGGCTACTTCGCTGGCTACCAGCAAGGGTCGCTCGCGGTTGCCGAGCAGAGCGCAAAACCCTATCTCGAGTTCGCCCGTTCGGCGTTTGCCGACCAGGGTGCTGCACTCAACACAGCTGCGGCAACGCTACCGGCTGACGCCGATGCACCGCTGGGTTACGCCATCGCACAGCTGCAGGGCGTCTATGTGCTGGCACAGAACAACGCCGGGCTGGTGCTGGTGGACATGCATGCTGCACACGAACGCATCCTCTACGAGCGCATCAAGCGCCAGCTCGATGCCGGCCCGCCGCCGACGCAGCCGCTGCTGGTGCCGCTGCTGCTGGCCGCCAGCGCCGGCGAGATCGCGACGGTGGAAGAGCACGCGCATACCCTGCCCCTGCTCGGCTTCGAGATCGGCAGCGCCGGGCCGCAGCAGCTGGCAGTGCGCACGGTGCCGGCCTTGCTGGCCGCAGGAGACTTGCCGGCGCTGATCCGAGCGCTGCTGGCCGACCTGAAGGAGTTCCCCGCCAGCCGCGTGATCGAGGCGCAACGCAACGAACTGCTCTCGACCATGGCCTGCCACGGTGCGGTGCGCGCCAACCGCCTGCTGACGCTGCCGGAAATGAATGCGCTGCTGCGCGACATGGAAGCCACCGAGCGCGCCGACCAGTGCAACCACGGCCGACCCACCTGGATACAGATGTCGATGCAAGACCTCGACAAGCTGTTCATGCGCGGCAAGTAATGCCATCAAGACGAGACAATGACTTCAAGACCTCCGATCAAGCTTGACCATACGGTTCGCATCGACACCACCCCCGAACTGCGCGCACCGGCCAACGACAACTGGCGCGCGCGCCGCGAACTCGCCGCTGCGCTGCGCCGCCTCAACCTGGCTGCGATGACGGCCGACGCCCCGACCGCCCAACTCGATGCGCTGACCCGCGAATTGAATGAAGAGGCTGCGCGCATCGAGGCTCACCCGCACATCGCCGGGCGCTGGGGCTTCATCGAACGCGACGCAGACTTGAGTGCCGACGAACCGCAGGCCGACCTGGTGTACGAAATGAGCGCCGCGATCGGGCAATCGAACGCCATTGCGCTGCCGATGCACATCTGGAGCGACGGCACGACCGTGCACGGCGAGGTAACTGCCACCTGGGCACACGAGGGGCCGCTGGGCCACGTGCACGGCGGCATCATCGCGCTGCTGTTCGACCAGTTCCTCGGCATGGCGCAACGCTCGGTCACCGATGGTGGCCGTACCGGCACGCTGTCGATCCGCTTCCACCAGCCGACACCGCTCAACCAGCCATTGAACATGCGCGCCGCAGTGACCCGCATCGAGGGCCGCAAGAAGTTCATCGGTGCCGAGCTCTGGGCGGGCGAGGTGCATACCGCAAGCTGCGAAGGCATTTTCATCGCCGACAGGAAAACGGATTGAGCACGGCAGACAAAGCCCTGCCGCCCGCCGTGATGCTGCTGGGCCCCACGGCCAGCGGCAAGACCGCGCTGGCGATGGAACTCGTAGACCAGTTTCCGATGGAGATCATCAGCGTCGACTCGGCGCAGGTCTTCATCGACATGAATGTCGGCACCGCCAAGCCCGATGCCGCGACCTTGCAGTGCTACCCGCATCGGCTGATCGACCTGATCACGCCGGAACAGCGCTATTCCGCCGCGCGCTTTTGCAGCGATGCGCTGGCGGCGATGGCCGACGTCACGGCACGCGGCCGGATACCCCTGCTGGTCGGCGGCACCATGCTTTACTTCAAAGCCTTGCGCGATGGTCTCGCCGAGCTGCCCGAGGCAGACCCCGAGCTTCGCGCCGAGATTGATGCCGAGGCAGCCGCGCGAGGCTGGCCGGCCCTGCATGCCGAACTGGCAACGCACGACCCCGACACCGCTGCCCGCCTCAAGCCCACCGATGCGCAACGCATACAGCGGGCGCTGGAGGTGGTGCGGCTGACCGGCAAAACCCTGGGGCATTTTTTCGAGCAGCAACAACCGGTGCCACTACCGTATCGCACCCTGTCATTTGGCCTGGTGCCGAATGACCGCGCCTGGCTGCACCACCGCATCGAGCAGCGTTTCGACGATATGCTGGCGGGCGGGCTGGTCGATGAAGTGCATGCCCTGCGCGCCAAGTACCGGCTGCAGGCCGACCTGCCCTCGATGCGCTGTGTGGGCTATCGACAAGTGTGGGAGATGATCGAAGGGCAAATGCCCGGTGCAGAACTGCGCGACCGTGGCGTGTTTGCCACCCGGCAGTTTGCCAAGCGGCAGCTGACCTGGCTCAACGGCTGGGAACAAATATCCCTGCTGGATTGCCAAAAACCGGGCTTGGCGGCGACAATACGCCCCTTGATTGAAAGCCTTGCCGCGCAATGAATGCATTCAGTGACGAAAACATCGACGGCTTCACCATCACCTTTCGCCAGGAGATCCTTTTCTATCTGCGTCAGTTGATCAACGATGGCGACCAGATCAGCGTGGCATTCAACGAAGGCCGCGACACCATCCTGACCATCCTGCTGGACGTCGACGAAGAGGCCGGTACCCTGATTTTCGACTGGGGCAGCAGCGAAGAAGTGAACAAGCGATTTCTCGTCAGCGAAAAGAATTTTTTCGTGGCGACGCCGCAGGGCATCCGCAATCAGTTCGTCACCGGCAAACCGAAACAGATTACCTACAAGAAGCGGCCGGCGTTTTCGGTCGCGCTGCCGAAGAAGTACGTCCGCCTGCAACGCCGTGACTACTTCCGGCTCAAGCTGCCGATGACGCAGCGACCACCATGCCTTTTCAATCTGGCAGACGGGCCGACGATCGAGGCATCGGTGCTGGACATCGGCCTGGGCGGCCTCGGCCTCGAAGTCGCCAGCAGCAACGTGCCCTGCAACATCGGCGACATGGTCAGCGGGGCAAAAATCCATTTGAATGCGGTGGGTGACCTCAGTGTCAATTTCGCCATCCGCTACGTCGGCAAATTGCAACGCGGTGCCAAGACCACCACGCACATCGGCTGCCAGTTTGACCATCTCAGTCCGGCACAGGAACAGCAGCTGCAGAAATTCATCACCGTCGTGCAGCGTGAAGAACGCGCCCGATTGGGAAAATAAACAGGCAAAGCATGAAACCACTCGTTGTTGATGCGCAGGTCTCGCCTGCTGGTCGTCTTGAAGTCCTGTCCCGCGTCGAAGTCCACCGCCTGCTGGATGGCAGCCATGGCGGCCTTTACCAGCTGTTCCGCAACAGCGCGCTGGCGGTGCTCAACTGCGGCAGCACCACCGACGATGGCAAGGAACTGCTGCAACGCTACAAGTCCTTCGATATCAGCGTGACCCAGCGCGAACGCGGAATCAAGCTCAACATCACCAACGCGCCGGCGAGCGCCTTTGTCGATGGCGAATTGATCCGGGGCATCCAGGAGCACCTGTTTGCGGTACTGCGCGACGTGATCTACGTCAATGACGAAATTCTGGGCAATCCGAAATTCGACCTGACGACGCAAAGCGGCGCGACCGATTCTGTTTTCCATATCCTGCGCAATGCCGATGTGCTGCGCCCGAGCCAGGCGCCCAACATCGTGGTCTGCTGGGGCGGGCACTCGATCAGCCGTGAGGAATACGACTACACCAAGGAAGTCGGCTACCAGCTGGGCTTGCGCAACATGGACATTTGCACCGGCTGCGGCCCCGGTGCGATGAAGGGCCCGATGAAGGGTGCTGCCATTGCCCACGCCAAGCAGCGCAACCCCAGCGGCCGATACCTCGGCTTCACCGAACCCGGCATCATCGCTGCCGAATCGCCCAACCCGATCGTCAACGAGCTGGTGATTTTCCCGGATATTGAAAAGCGGCTGGAAGCCTTTGTGCGTGTCGGCCACGGCATCGTGGTGTTCCCCGGTGGCGCTGGCACGGCAGAAGAAATCCTATACCTGCTTGGCATCCTGCTTCACCCGGCCAATGCCAACCTGCCTTTTCCGTTGATTTTTTCAGGCCCGAAAAGCGCCGAGCAGTACTTCGCGCAAATTGACAAGTTCATCGGCGACACGCTCGGCGAAGAGGCACGAAAGCTGTACAAGATCATCATCGACGACCCGGCACAGGTCGCCCAGGAAATGCATCAGGGAGTGAGGCAGGTACGCGAGTTTCGCAAGGAAAACAGCGACGCCTATTACTTCAACTGGATGTTGCACATTGACCACGAGTTCCAGATCCCCTTTGTGCCAACGCACGAAAACATGCGCAACCTGGAACTGCACAACAACCAGGCTGGCCACCTGCTGGCTGCTACCTTGCGCCGTGCTTTTTCCGGCATCGTCGCCGGCAATGTCAAGGAATCGGGAATACGGGCGATCGAAGAAAACGGCAGCTTTGAACTGAATGGCGACTGCGACATCATGGAACCGATGGATGCGCTGCTGGCATCGTTTGTCGCGCAGAACCGGATGAAACTGCCGGGCAAGAAATACAACCCCTGCTACCGGCTGTCAAAGTAGTCGAACTCGCCGGACGGCAGGGGCAGCGACTACCTAGTCGTGGCCATGCCCGTGGCCTTTGCCGTGCCCGTTGCCACGGCCTTCACCCCGGCCATGGTCACCGTCGCGGCCTTCGTCGCGACGATCATCACGGCCACCATTACCCTGTTCACCACCGTGACGCTGGCGATATTGCGGCACATAGACATTGTTGTACCAGTTGTCGCGAACGAAATAGACCGGACGGCCGCAGGCGTTGTATGCAGCGCAGTGCTTGTTCCAGTGCTTGGCGTGGCCGGGAGGTACGCGCAGATACATCGGCGGACCTTCTTCGTGCCCACGCTCGATGATCATGGGCTGGCGATAGATGACGGCAGGCTGGGGAAAATCGCCAATGTCGATGTGTCCGTAGAAGCCGGGTTGCCCAACAGTCACGGAAACGCCGACGTCGGCGGCCTGTACCGGAGCAACGGCAGCGCCGGCAAGGGCCAGCAGAAGCGCAATGGAGGTTTTATTCATGATCAGTTCCTTTCAATCGATGCAAGGCGGGGTCGCTTTGATCGGCCCATGTTCGGGCCGTACATGCAGTAACGCAGCATGCGCCCGAAACCGGGGGAACTGTTACATCTATTTACGAACTCATTACGAGCTCAAACGACGATGGTTTGCGCCTGTCCTGCCTGTCGCGCCTCGATGCGACCAATGCGATGGACGGTTTCGCCCTGTTCGGACAACAGAGCGCTGGCAAGATCGGCGTCCGCTGCAGAGACGACAACCACCATGCCGATGCCGCAATTGAAGACGCGGTGCATTTCGGCATCGGCTACCTGACCTTCCTTTTGCAGCCACTGGAACAGCGGTGGCAGGGGCCATGACTTTTGTTCGAGGATGGCGGTCACACTGTCAGGCAAAACGCGTGGCACGTTTTCGACCAGGCCACCGCCGGTGATGTGCGCCATGCCCTTGACGGGCAACGTTTCCATCAGCTTCAGCAAGGGTTTTACGTAAATGCGGGTCGGTGCCATCAGCACATCGCGCAAGGGCTTGCCGTGAAAGTCGGCATCCATGTCCGCCGGGCCCAATCCCGCCCGTTCGATGATCTTGCGCACCAGCGAATAGCCATTGGAATGGGCGCCACTGGAGGCGAGGCCCAGCACCACATCACCCGGCTGGATGGTACTACCATCGATGATCTTTGATTTTTCGACAGCGCCAACGGCGAAGCCGGCCAGATCGTATTCGCCGGCCGGGTACATGCTGGGCATCTCGGCCGTCTCACCGCCGATCAGGGCACAACCTGACAGCTCGCAGCCGTGGGCAATGCCTTTGATCACGTCGGTTGCGGTATCGACGTCCAGCTTGCCGCAGGCAAAGTAGTCGAGGAAGAACAAGGGCTCGGCACCCTGCACCAGGATGTCGTTGACGCTCATCGCGACCAGATCCTGGCCCACGGTGTCGTGCTTGTTGAGATGAAATGCGAGCTTCAGCTTGGTGCCGACACCATCGGTACCTGATACCAGTACCGGCTCCTTGTATTTTTTCGAGATTTCAAACAATGCGCCAAAACCGCCAATGCCGCCCAGTACTTCGGGACGCATGGTGCGCTTGGCAAATGGCTTGATACGTTCGATCAGCGCGTCGCCGGCATCGATATCGACACCGGCATCTTTGTAGGTAAGGGGGTTGGTTGGTTGGCTCAAGCTGATTTCCTGATTGAGTTCCGATGTCGGAAAAACTAAAATGGCGCTTTCGGCGGATCCGCCCAAATGCTTGATTCAAGGCCGACTGCAAAGCGCCCGAATTTTACCGGAAATGACCGCCCCCAATAGCCCCGTACGTCGCCAACTGCTGCTCAAGCTGCGTCCCGAGGGCGCGCCGACACTGGACAATTTTGTCGTGGGTTCCAACGACGAGATGCTGGCACGGTTGCGCACCATTGGCGGAACCGACCAGCTCTACCTGTGGGGAGAACCGGGTTGCGGTCGCAGCCATCTGCTCACGGCCATTGCCCGATCCGGTGGCGATCGTCCTGTTGTTTCTGTTTCTGCATCAGATGTCCACGATGACATTGACGTAGTGACCGGATCTATCCTGATAGTTGACGATGTGGATCGACTCTCGCCCAGCGGTCAGGGCGCGCTGTTTCGGGCCTTCATCTCGGCCAGGCAGAATGGCGTCGCCCTGCTGCTCTCGGGCCCCTTGCCGCCACTGCAGCTGGCATTGCGGGAGGACCTGCGCACCCGCATTGGCCAAATGCTGATATTCGAAATCAGGGGCCTTAGCGACGACCAGAAGGCCGAGGCGCTGCGTCATTACGCCGAGCAGCGTGGCTTGCCCATGGATGATGCCGTGGTCCGCTATCTGCTGCTGCATGGCCGGCGCGACCTGCCCTCGCTGCTGACGACGGTGGACCGCCTCGACGAAATATCCCTCGCACAGCAGCGGCCACCGACATTGCCCCTGCTGCGTGAACTGCTGACTGAAACCCGGCAGTCGCTTGCCAACACGGAAACAAAAGGAATCCTGTGAACCTTGCCTTGTTTGATCTCGACAATACCCTGCTCAGTGGCGACAGCGACTACGAATGGGCGCAGTTTCTGATCTCGCGCGGCGCGGTCGATGCCGAACTGCAGGAGGCGCAGAACCAGAAGTTCTACGAGCAGTACAAGGACGGCACACTCGACATCATGGCTTTCCTCGATTTTCAGCTGGCGCCGCTGGCCCGCCACCCACGTTCGCAACTCGATGCCTGGCACCGGGAATTCATGGCCGAGCGAATCATTCCGATGATCGGCCAAAAGGCGCGGGGACTGGTCAGGCAGCATGCCGACGCGGGAGCGTTGGTCGCCATCGTGACCGCAACCAATGCCTTCGTCACGGCGCCGATCTGTCGCGAGTTCGGCATCCCGCACCTGATTGCGACCCTGCCAGCCGAAAGCAATGGGCAATTCACCGGCAAGGTGGAGGGAATTCCGTCCTTCAAGGAGGGCAAGATTGTCCGGGTCGAGGCCTGGCTGGCTTCCTTGGGCCATGACTGGGCCAGCTTCGAGACCAGCCACTTTTACAGCGATTCGCACAACGATCTGCCGTTGATGCGCCAGGTCAGCCATCCGGTGGCGGTCGACCCGGACGATACCCTGCGCAAGATCGCCACTGAATCCGGCTGGCCGGTGATCAGCCTGCGCATCTAGTGCTCCGGTATCATAGCGCCCTCATTTCGACTGCATCCACTGCACAACTCCCCGCATGATCCGTAAGCTACTGCGCCGCGTTTTCAGCCGCGAGGCTGCGCCTGGCAAAGGCCCTTCTTCCCCGGCCAATATTGCCGTCGCGCGTCATGGCATTCGCCGCGAACATGTGTCGCCTGCCGCGCGCAAGACCTGCGAGGGTTTGCAACACGCCGGCTTCAAGGCCTACGTCGTGGGCGGCGCAGTCCGTGACCTGATCGCCGGCATCAAGCCCAAGGACTACGACGTGGCCACGGATGCCACGCCGGAGCAGGTGCGCAACGTCTTTCGCCGCTCGCGCATCATCGGCCGCCGTTTCCAGATCGTGCATGTGATGTTCGGCCCCGAAACCATCGAGGTGTCCACCTTCCGCGCTGCGCATGACGATGCCACCCTGAAGGACGAACACGGCCGCGTGCTGCGCGACAACGTCTGGGGCAATATCGCCGATGACGCCGCCCGCCGTGACTTTACGGTAAACGCGCTGTATTACGATCCGAGCAGCGAGATGGTGATCGACTATCACCACGGCGTTGCTGATCTCAAGGCCAAAACCCTGCGCATGATCGGCGACCCACCGACGCGCTATCGCGAAGACCCGGTACGCATGCTGCGCGCGGTTCGGCTCTCGGCAAAGCTGGGGCTGACACTGGATGCCGCCGTACGTGCGCCAATCCGCGAAATGGCAGGGCTGATTGAAAACGTGCCGCCGTCACGGCTGTTCGACGAAATGCTGAAACTGCTTTTCTCGGGCTATGCCGTCGATTGCGTGCGTCGCCTGCGCGAAGACGGGTTGCATCATGGCCTGCTGCCCTTGCTCGACGTGATCCTCGAACAGCCGATGGGTGAAAAATTCGTCATGCTGTCGTTGGCGAATACGGACGAACGCATTCGCGCCGGCAAGACCACGTCGCCGGGTTTTCTGTTCGCCACCCTGCTCTGGCATGAAGTGCTGGCCAACTGGGAAGCGCGCAAGTTCAAGGGCGCCGTGAATATTCCCGCGCTGTATGACGCAATGGACGAAGTGCTGGAGCAGCAGGGCGAAAAACTGGCCATCACGCGACGCATTGCCGGCGACATCAAGGACATCTGGTCGTTGCAGCCGCGCTTCGAAAAGCGCAGTGGCAAGGCGCCCTGGCGGTTGATTGAACAGGCACGCTTCCGCGCCGGCTACGACTTTCTGGTGCTGCGGGCACTGAGTGGCGAAATTGAACAGGAACTGGCCGACTGGTGGACCGAGTTCCAGGATGCTGGCAATGATCAGCGCGAGGCCATGCTGGTAAGCGATGCGGCACCGAAGAAAAAGCGCCGTCGCGTACGCGGAAAACCCAAGGCAGGCACCGACACGGCAATGGCCGACAACACAGGTGGCGAATGACGCGCGCCTACATCGCGCTCGGCGCGAATCTCGGTGACCCGGTAGCCACGATCCATGCCGCGATCGAAGCGCTGCGCGGCCTGCCGCAAAGCCAGCTGATTGCGTCCTCCTCGCTGTATCGCACTGCGCCGGTCGGCTTGCACAACCAGCCCGACTTCATCAACGCCGTGGCATCCATCGAAACACAGCTTGATGCGCGACAGCTGCTCGACGAGCTGTTTCTGGTCGAAGCGCGCTTCGGCAGAAAACGCACCGTCGCCAATGCGCCACGGACGCTGGATCTTGACCTGCTGTTGCTGGGCAACGTCGTCAGCAACGATCCGCTGCTCACCATTCCTCATCCGCGCATGCACCTTCGTGCCTTTGTGCTGGCACCCTTGCTGGAAATTGCACCTGACCTTTCCCTGCCCGGGCATGGCGATATCCGTACGCTGCTCAAGGGCTGCAACGAACAACAGATCGAAGCACTGACGGTCACGGTATGAACCCGTTCGGCAATATGCCAGTCATCGTTCAGACAGCGATCCTGCTGGCCTGCTCGAATGTCTTCATGACCTTTGCCTGGTATGCACACCTGAAGAATCTCGGCGGCAAACCCTGGTGGATTGCGGCATTGCTGTCGTGGGGCATCGCCCTGTTCGAGTACCTTTTGCAGGTGCCGGCCAATCGCATCGGCCACAGCGAGTTGTCGCTTGGGCAACTCAAGATCATGCAGGAAGTGATCACGCTCACGGTGTTTGTTCCCTTCGTCGTGTTCTACATGCGCGAACCCTTGAAGCTCGACTATCTTTGGGCCGGTTTGTGTATCCTTGGCGCCGTCTATTTCATCTTTCGAAGCCCATGACCTATCTCGCGTCCAACAAGCCGATCACCTTGCCGGAACTCGTTCGCATGAAACGCGAGTCCGAAAAGATCGCCATGCTCACCGGTTACGACGCCAGCTTCGCAGCGCTTGAAGATCGTTGCGGGGTAGACGTGATTCTGGTCGGGGACTCGCTGGGCAATGTCCTGCAAGGCAAGACGTCAACACTGCCGGTCACGATGGAACAGATGGTCTATCACACCGAATGCGTTGGCCACATGGTGCAACGTGCGATGGTGGTGGCCGACATGCCCTTCGGCAGCTATCACGAGTCGAAGGAGCAGGCGATGCGCAATGCCGTGCGTCTGCTGGCGGCTGGCGCCGAAATGGTAAAGCTGGAAGGCGGCGAAGTGATGGCCGAGACAGTTCATTTCCTGGTCGAACGCGGCGTGCCGGTCTGTGCCCACATCGGCCTCACGCCGCAATCAGTCCATGCGCTGGGCGGCTATCGGGTGCAGGGCCGAACGGAAGAAGGCGCCACTCGCATGAAGGCCGATGCGCTGGCGCTGGAACATGCCGGGGCTGCGTTGATGGTGCTCGAAATGGTGCCCTCGGCATTGGCTGCCGACATTACCGCAATGCTGGTCGCCTGCCCCACCATCGGCATCGGTGCCGGCAAGGACTGTGATGGTCAAGTGCTGGTGTTGCACGACATGCTCGGCATCTATCCCGGCAAAAAGGGGCGCTTCGTCAAGGACTTCATGGCAGAAGCGCAAAGCATTGACGGTGCCGTCACCGAGTACGTCAAGGCCGTCAAGGACGGCAGTTTCCCTACCCCCGAACATTCCTACTGAGATGCTGATTCACGACACCATCGCCTCGCTGCGCGCAGTGAGGAGCAAGGCCGGTCGCGTCGCACTGATCCCGACCATGGGCAATCTGCACGACGGACATATCGCGCTGATGAAGCAGGCACGCCAGCATGCCGATACGGTCATCGCAACCATTTTCGTCAATCGCCTGCAATTCCGTCCGGGCGAAGACTTCGAAAAATACCCGCGTACCTTTCAGGCCGACTGCGACAGGCTTACTGCGGCTGGCGTTGATCACCTGTTTGCGCCGACCGAGGGCGAGATGTATCCGCAGCCGCAGGGCTATCACGTACATCCACCGGCAGCGCAGTCGGACATTCTCGATGGCGAGTTTCGACCAGGGCATTTTGTCGGCGTCGCGACGGTCGTGATGAAGCTTTTCCAGATCGCACAACCCGATGTCGCCTTGTTCGGCAAAAAGGATTTTCAGCAGTTGATGATCATTCGGAACATGGTGAATGAATTGAATTTGCCGATCGAAATCGTTGCCGGTGAAACCATTCGGGCAGCGGACGGATTGGCCCTTTCATCGCGCAACGGCTACCTCACCGTTGGTGAGCGCAAAGAAGCTCCAAAACTGTTTGAAACCTTAACTAAGACTGCAGAAAAAATTCACTCGGGAAATCGCGACTTTCCGCAGCTGGAGCGGGATTGCATCGATTTTTTGCAGGCCCGAAACTGGGTTCCGGATTATGTTGCGATACGCAAAAAAAGTGATTTACAATTGCCCACCGCTCACGATGCCGGATTGGTGGTGCTGGCTGCGGCGCGACTCGGAAGCACGCGCCTCATCGACAATCTGGAAGTGTAGGGAACCGCGATGCGCTCAGGCCGGCGGAACCCAGTAGCAGTAAAGCAATTAGGAAGGACGCCGTTAATACAGTCGCCACAGTTGTTGCCAATTGTGTCCTTGTTAAAACTCTACGCCTCTGCCTGAGAAGGAGCGAAAGACATGCAACGAACAATGCTCAAGTCCAAGCTGCACCGCGTCACCGTAACCCAATCCGAACTTCACTACGAAGGTTCGTGCGCCATTGACGAAGACCTGCTCGACGCCGCCGATATCAAGGAATATCAGCAAATCGACATCTACAACGTCAATAACGGCGAACGTTTCACCACCTACGCCATACGCGCCCAGCGCGGCAGTGGCACGATTTCCGTCAATGGCGCGGCAGCGCGTCTGGCAGCCCCCGGCGATCTGCTGATCATCGCCACCTATGCCTCGTACAACGAAATCGAACTGCAAAAGTTCGAACCTGATCTGGTCTATGTCGATGCACGCAATCGCATCATGAACCAGAAGCACTGTATTCCAGCACAAGCCGCTGCCTGATCAGTTTCAGCCCAAAACAAAAAGGCCCGC
>CANJXH010000026.1 GCA_947478755.1 Betaproteobacteria bacterium
CAGCAGGATGCCGTCGGTCATCAGCTTGATGTAGGTCTCGGGCGACACCTTGTCGGTGAAGCGGATCTTGTAGCCGACGTAGCGGCCCAGCTCGCTCTTGAGTTCCTGCGCGATGCGCGACGCGGTGGCGCGCGCGGCGATGCGACGCGGCTGGGTATGCCCGATCAGCCCGGCACAGCCACGCCCCAGCTCAAGGCATATCTTTGGCAACTGCGTGGTCTTGCCGGAACCGGTCTCGCCGCAGATGACGACGACCTGATGGGTTTGAATCGCTTTCGCGATCTCGTCGCGCCTTGCATTGACCGGCAGCGCATCGTCGTAGGCAATCGCTGGCCGCGCGGCCAGGCGTGCCGCCGTCTTTTCTTCGCGGGGATTCACGTTTGGTTCAGGCTGCCAGGCGATTGATGGTCCAGATGCCGAACAGGGTCATCAGCAGCGAACCACCAAGATGCAGGCCAATGGCACCAACCGCCCAGCCCCATTCAGCACGCTGGATCAGCGCCACGACTTCGGCAGAGAATGAGGAAAACGTCGTCAGACCGCCAAGAAAGCCGGTGATGATGAACAATCTGACTTCAGGCGTCAGATCGACATTGACATGAAACACCGCCACTGCCACACCGATCAGATAGCCACCGACCAGATTTGCCGCCAGTGTCCCCAGCGGCACGGAGGGAAACAGGGGGTTGAGCCAGAGGCCGAGCAGCCAGCGCATCCAGGCACCTAACGCGGCGCCCAGACCGATGACAAAAAACGCGAGCCAGTTCATGCCGTTATTGTACCCAGTCCCCACCCGCAAGCAGTGCCCGGCAATGCGGCTGTGCCGGTAGAATTGCGCCCTGTTGAATCACCACTTGCACCGTCCATGTCCAGCGCAGAAAAAGCTCCCGCCGCACCAGCTGCAAACTTCATCCGTCACATCGTGGAGGCCGATCTCGCGGAAGGCAAATACGCCTCGCGGCGCTGGTCAGGCAAGCCTGGTGCCGGCCCGCAGCAGCAGGCCGGCGTGCCGGACCCGGCAAAAATCCGCACCCGCTTTCCGCCCGAGCCGAACGGCTATCTGCACTTCGGCCACGCCAAATCCATCCTGCTCAACTTCGGCCTCGCGCGCAGCTACGACGGTGTCTGCCACCTGCGCTTCGACGATACAAATCCGGAGCGGGAAGAACAGGAGTATGTCGACGCCATCATCAGCGCCGTAACCTGGCTGGGCGGCAATTATGGTGAGAACCTCTACCACGCTTCCGACTACTTCGACTTCATGGTGCAGGCAGCAGAAAGCCTGATCCAGTCCGGGCATGCCTATGTCGACAGCCAGAGTGCAGAAGACATGCGCACCCGCCGCGGCAACTTCGGCGAACCGGGCCAGGACAGCCCCTACCGCAATCGCAGTGCCGTAGAAAACCTCGACCTGTTCCGTCGCATGAAGGCCGGCGAGTTTGCCGACGGTACCCACGTGCTGCGCGCGAAGATCGACATGGCCTCGCCCAACATCAACCTGCGCGACCCTGCCATCTATCGCATCCGCCACGCCGAACATCACCGCGCTGGCAAGGGCTGGTGCATCTACCCGATGTATACCTTCGCCCACCCGATCGAGGATGCGCTGGAGAACATCACCCACTCGATCTGCACGCTGGAATTCGAAGACCAGCGCCCGTTCTATGACTGGCTGCTGAGTCGCCTCGCCGATGCCGGCCTGCTGGCAAGACCATTGCCACAGCAGTACGAGTTCTCGCGGCTCAACCTCTCCTACGTCGTCCTCAGCAAGCGCAAGCTGATACAGCTGGTCGAAGAAAGACATGTCGAAGGCTGGGATGATCCGCGCATGCCGACCTTGGTCGGCGCACGTCGCCGCGGATATACGCCGGAAGGATTCCAGTTGTTTGCCGATCGCATCGGTGTCTCCAAGTCCGACTCATGGATCGACATGAGCGTGTTCGAGGAATGTCAGCGCGAGGGGCTGAACGACACCGCACCGCGCCGCATTGCCGTGCTCGACCCCTTGAAGCTGATCATCGACAACTACCCCGCCGATCAGGAAGAACTGTGCGAAGCGCCAAACCATCCGCAAAAGCCGGACTGGGGAAAACGCCCGGTACCGTTCTCGAACGAACTGTGGATCGAGCGCGAAGACTTCAACGAAACACCACCCAAGGGTTTCTTCCGCCTCTTTCCCGGCAACCTGGTGCGACTGCGCTACGGCTTTGTCATCAAGTGCATCGGCTGCGACAAGGATGCCAACGGCAATGTGGTCGCCGTGCATGCCGAAATGCAGCCTGATTCAAAATCCGGCACACCCGGTGCCGACACCTACAAGGTCAAGGGAAATATCCACTGGATCAGCGCCAAGCATTCCCTGGCCTGCGAGGTACGCCTCTACGACAGATTGTTTGCCGCGCCCAACCCCGGTGCCGGCGATCGTGATTTCCTGCTCGACCTCAACCCGGATTCGAAGACCACTATCACCGCCCAACTGGAGCCTTCGCTCAAGGACGCAAAAGCCGAGGACCGCTTCCAGTTCGAGCGCCACGGCTATTTCGTTGCCGACATCAAGGACAGCAAACCCGGATCACCTGTTTTCAACCGCGCCGTCACCCTCAAGGACTCGTGGTCCAAAGGCAAGTAGACGTTAGTAAAGGCAAGCCAACCCAAAGGAGAATGTCATGCAAAAACTGCTCGTCACCATTGGTATCACCACCCTGCTCTCCCTCGCGTCCCCGCTCGCCTGTGCCGACGGCATGAAGCCCGGCATGTGGGAGTTCACCACGCAAATGAGTGGTAGCGGCATGCCTGCGATGCCCGCCATTTCTGCAGCCGAACGCAAGCAGATGGAAGCCATGGGCATCAAGATGCCGACGATGTCGGGCGGCGGCATGGGCATTACGACCAAAGTATGCATCAGTGCCGAGCAGGCGAGAAAAGGCGTGCCGCCCACGACCGAGAACAACGGCGAAAAATGCGAACAGACCGACGTCAAGACCAGTGGCAAGACGACCAGCTGGAAAATGACCTGTACCGGCAAGCACAAGATGACCGGCAGTGGCACCGTCACTTACGACAATGACGAGCACTTCAGTGGCGAAACCACGATGAACATGCAGGAAGGACCCAAGGGCCCGACCACGATGAACAACAAGTACAGCGGCAAGTTCCTTGCGGCAGATTGCAAGCAGGGCAAATAAGGATGACATTCATCGCAGCACTCGAAGAAGCCTGGCAACGCAACAACAGCCTGCTCTGCGTCGGCCTTGATCCCGATCCGGCAAAATTCCCGGCGCACCTGCAGGGCCGGCAGGATTCGATGTTCAATTTCTGCAAGGCCATTGTCGACGCGACAGCCGACACCGTGTGCTGCTTCAAGCCGCAGATTGCCTACTTCGCCGCGCAGAGCGCCGAAGGAGCGCTGGAGCGCCTGATCGAACACATTCATGACGCGCACCCCGGCATTCCCGTGATCCTCGATGCGAAGCGCGGTGACATCGGCAGCACGGCAGAGCAGTACGCACAGGAAGCCTTCGTCCGCTACGGCGCCGATGCGGTGACGGTCAATCCCTACATGGGCCGCGACTCGGTCGATCCCTATCTGGCCTATGCCGACAAGGGTGTGATCCTGCTTTGTCGCACCTCGAACCCCGGCGGCAGTGATTTGCAGTTTCTCGATGTCGGTGGTGAGAAGCTGTATGAACGTGTCGCCCGCCTGGTGGCAGGCGAATGGAATTCCAACGGTCAATGTGCCCTGGTGGTTGGTGCCACCTTTCCCGGCGAGATCGCCCGTGTGCGCGAGATCGTCGGTGACATGCCGCTCCTCGTGCCCGGCATCGGCGCACAGGGTGGCGACATCGAGGCCACGCTGAATGCCGGCAAGACGGCAAGCGGCACCGGCCTGATGATCAACTCGTCGCGCGCCATTCTCTACGCCGGCAAGGGCGAAGACTTTGCTGTTGCCGCGCGCAAAGCAGCCATCGAAACACGCGACGCCATCAATCGTCATCGCTAGACGCACTGCTGCTTTTGCCCGCAACAAACGACCTGATCCTGCTTGGCCTTGCTGCGCTGGGTGCCGGCTTCATTGATGCCGTTGCCGGCGGTGGCGGGCTGATCCAGGTACCGGCCCTGCTGCTGACACTGCCCAACGAAACCCCCGCCACCATCTTCGGCACCAACAAGTTCAGCAGCGTCTTTGGCACGCTCAACGCCACCTGGCGCTACAAGCGCAACATCCGGCTGCCATGGCGCAGCGTGTTGTTGCCTGCATCGCTCGCCGCCTTCGTGTTCGCCCTTGCGGGTGCCGCCGTGGTGTCGTGGTTGCCGAAGGAAACCCTGCGCCCGCTGGTACTGGCCCTGTTGGTCGTCGTCTGGCTCTATACCGCGATGAAACCCGACTTCGGCAAGGTGCGCGGCCATGTGCTGGCGCGGCCATTGCTGCCCGCCCTCGTACTGGGTAGCGTCATCGGCTTTTATGACGGTTTCTTCGGACCCGGTGCGGGCAGCTTCCTGATCTTCGGCTTCGTGCGCTTTTTCGCGCTGGATTTCCTGCTCGCCTCGGCCTGCGCCAAGGTGGTTAACCTGACCACCAATATCGCGGCGCTTTCCTGGTTCATCCCGCACGGCCAGATCATCTGGCCACTGGCCGCGACGATGGCGATATGCAATGTCGTCGGTGCCGGCATCGGGTCCCGGCTGGCCATCCGGCACGGCAGCGGATTTGTGCGTGGCGCCTTCCTGTTCGTGGTGGGCCTGCTGATCATCAAGATCGGATGCGACACGTACGCATAAGGTTTCCTTAAGCTGCCGCGCGCAGCATGATGACTGCAAATCCACCTACAAGGAGCAAACATCATGGGACAACGCATACTGGTCTGGGACCTTCCGGTCCGGCTGTTTCACTGGTCATTGGCAGCCACCTTCACCGCCGCCTACCTGACTGCCGAAGAAGAGCAATGGCACGCCGTTCATCTGACCTGCGGCTATCTGTTCGCGGCCTTGATCGCCTTCCGTCTTGTCTGGGGCATCATCGGCAGCCGGCACGCGCGCTTTGCCAGCTTCGTGCGCGGACCTGTCGCCGCCATAAGTTATCTGCGCTCGCTGTTCAGCGGCACACCGCAGCACTTTGCCGGGCATAACCCGGCGGGTGCCATCGCGATTGTCCTGCTCCTGCTGCTTGGCGCCGGCATCGTTGCCAGCGGCTGGATGACCTTGAACGAGATTGGCGGCGAGGCTTTCGAAGAGGTCCATGAGGTGGTGGCCAATGCCATGCTGTTGCTGGTCTTCTTCCATATTGCTGCCGTCTTCATCTCCAGCCACCTGCATCACGAAAACCTGACCGCGGCGATGTTTACCGGTCGCAAGAATGGCAAGGAAGACGAAAAGATCAGCCACAGCCGCGGCTATATCGCCGTGATAATGGTGGTCGCACTGGGCTTGTTTGGCGTGGCCTTGACACAGGGCAAGGTACCCGCCCTGTGGGACCCTAATAATCCGGCACATAGCGCCGAATCGGGCAATGAAGCCGGCGCCGAAGGCAATGAGCAAGGGGGCGACCATGACAAGGATGATGACTAGATGAGACTGCTGATCGTCGAAGACGATCGCCTGCTGGGAGAGGCTCTGCGTACCGGCCTCTCCCAGGCAGGCTTCCAGGCTGAGTGGGTACAGGATGGCGAACAGGCCTGGGCGGCACTGCGCAACGAGCCATTCGCTGCCGCAGTGCTTGACCTTGGTTTGCCCCGTCTCGGCGGCCTTGAACTGTTGCGCCGCCTGCGTGGCGACGGATCACCATTGCCGGTGCTGGTGCTGACCGCCCGTGATACGGCCAGGGATACCGTCACCGGGCTTGATGCCGGTGCCGACGATTACATGACCAAGCCTTTCGACTTCGGCGAGCTGGCGGCCCGCCTGAGGGCGTTGATTCGCCGTGCAGCAGGCAATGCTGCACCGCTACTGACCCATGGTACCTTGACGCTGGACCCGGCCTCGCGCGCTGTCACCTTCGGCGGCAACAGCGTCGAACTCTCGCAACGTGAATTCACCCTGCTGCATGAACTGCTGCTCAATGCCGGCAAGGCCATGACGCGTACGCAGCTCGAATCAAGCCTCTATGCCTGGGGCGAGGAAGTCGAGTCCAACGCACTTGAAGTCCACATCCATCATCTGCGGCGAAAACTGGCACCGGATCTGATCCGTACCTTGCGTGGCGTCGGCTACATGATTCCGAAATGAACAGCATTCCTGCGCCTTCGTCTTACAGTCTGCGCAACCGGCTGGTTGCCGGCACCTTGCTGATCGTCGCCGTCATCTGGGCGGGAGTGAGCTACACCGCCTGGCGCGAAGCCCTGAATGAGTCGGACCAGATCTTTGATGCCCATCTCGCCCAGAGCGCAGACATCATTGTCGGGCTGGTCGGCAACGAACCTGACGAAATTGCCAGCCATCTGCCAACCCAGCGTTACCAGCGTGCGCTGGTTTTCCAGGTCTGGGCGAATGGTGAAACCCTGCTGGCGCGCTCCAGTGCAGCGCCAGCAAAGCGGCTCACGACCGTGGACAATGGATTCTCAGACAGCGAAAGCGGAGACGGCGGCCGCCAGTGGCGCGTGTTCAGTGCATGGGATGCAGAACACAAATACCTGGTGCAGGTAGCCGAATCCAATGAAGCACGCCGCGCCGTCAGCCACGAGTTGGCTGAACATCTGCTCTACCCTTTCGCGGTCGCGTTGCTGTTACTCGCAATCGCGCTGGTGTTGACGATCCGCGCCGGCCTTGCACCCCTGCTGGCACTGGCACAAGGTATTGGCCAGCGCTCGCCGGATCGGCTTGACGCGATTGCCTTGAACGACACACCGCGAGAACTGCAGCCGGTGCTGGAACAACTCAATCGGCTGATGATGCGGGTACAGATGTCACTCGACACCGAGCGCCGCTTTACCGCCGATGCAGCCCATGAACTGCGCACCCCGCTCGCTGCCATCCGTGCCCATGCGCAAATAGCACTGCAGAGCCGCAATGACAGTGAACGCCTGCGCACCCTGCAATTGATCGTCGAAGCCAGCGACCACGCCACCCGCCTGACCGAGCAACTGCTGATGCTGGCACGGCTCGATTCCGAAACGCCGGGCAAGGATTTTGTCGACTGTGACCTGCAGCAGCTGACGGTTGATGCCATCGCACAAACCACCCCCTTTGCCTTCGACCGTTCGGTGGAACTGGTTCTGACGGAAGGTGCGCCCATCCACCTCTGTGGCAACCCGACCCTGCTCACGGTAATGCTGCGCAACCTGATCGACAATGCCGTTCGCTACTCGCCGCGCGACAGCACGGTCATTGTCAGCGCCACATTGCTTCCCGATTGCGGGACGAAACTCGAAGTCCGCGATCAGGGGCCGGGCATTCCCGCCGCAGAGCAGCAGAATGTGCTGAATCGCTTTACCCGCCTTGATGGCAGTACGCAGAGCGGCGCAGGCCTGGGGCTCTCGATCGTTGCGCGCGTCGCCGAGATTCATCAGGCGACATTGCAACTTGAAACGCACGCCGGGCAACCGGGCCTGTGCGCAAGCGTCACCTTCCCGGCCTCGATGGCCGCAAACAGGAACCCGACAACATGAACCGCATCGACTTTGCCGATGATGACGAAGATACCCAGCACACGCCGGCCGAGCGAGCCGCCGCCGCATCGCGCAGCACCTGGATCAGTGTCGTCGTCAACATTCTGCTCACCATCGGACAGATCAGCGTTGGCATCGTCGCCAAATCGCAGGGTTTGATCGCGGATGGCATTCATTCACTTTCTGACCTGGTTGCCGATTTCGTCGTTCTGTTCGCCAGCCATCACAGCAGGAAGGATGCGGACGAAGACCATCCCTACGGCCACGAGCGTTTCGAGACGGCAGCCTCGCTGGTGCTGGGTGGGCTTTTGCTCGCCGTCGGCGTCGGCATGCTTTGGTCGGCATTCCGCAAGCTGGAGCAGCCGGAGCTGGTGCCGCAAGTCCATTCAATTGCGTTCTGGGTCGCGGCCATTGCCTTGAGCGCAAAGGAACTGCTGTTCCGCTACATGCTGTCCGTCGCCAAGCGGGTCAAGTCGAGCATGCTGGTGGCCAATGCCTGGCATGCCCGCTCGGATGCGGCCTCGTCGCTGGTGGTTGGCATCGGCATTGCCGGCAACCTTGCGGGTTACCCGATCCTTGACCCGATCGCCGCACTGATCGTCGGCTTCATGGTCGCCAAGATGGGCTGGGAGTTCGCCTGGGATGCCCTGCATGACCTGATGGATCGTGCCGCCGATGAAGCCGAAGTTGCCGCCATTCGCACCACCTTGCTCGACACCCAAGGCGTTCTGGGCGCCCACGACATCCGCACCCGCAAGATGGGCGACATGATTGTGGTTGACGCGCATCTCGAGGTCGACGCTGCCATCAGCGTCGAGGCCGGCCATGACATCGCACTGGCGGCACGTGATCGCGTTCTCGCGCGGCACCGGGTAATCCGGTTGATGACGCACCTCGACCCGTATCGGGTCCCGGATCAACCCGCAGCAACGACAACCGGTTCGCCGTGAAGATGCCGACCAACGGGCAATCCGTTTCGTCCCGCCACGAATTTGTGTGGCATATCCGCCGAACCCGGTAAATTTCGTGCGCGATTGGCCGTTATCAATCATTCCGGCTGTACATTCGAACCGTTTCATGGAGGCCTGCCCCCTGATGTCTGAACCCATCCAAGACCCAACACTCAGCGACAGTGACATCGACCGCATGACGCGCGAGATCGGCATCCCGCCCTGCCCCGACGTACTGCTTCTTTTTTCCGCCGAAATGCGGCAGGCGGAACCTGACATTCGCAAGCTGGCCGATCTGATCGGCAGGGATGTCGCGCTCTCCGCATCATTGCTCAAGCTGGTGAATTCGGCGCTTTACGGCTTGCGCACCAAGGCCAGCAATGTCCATCAGGCGCTGTCGATCGTCGGCTTGCGCGCCGGCGCCAACCTCATCACCGGCCTGATCCTGCGACAGGCTTTCCCTTCCGACAGCACCGGCCTGATGCAGGACTTCTGGGACAAGTCTGCCGCGATCACGGCCACGGCTCTTGAGCTTGCCCGGCGCATATCAGGGATTGATCCCGACGAAGCCCATGCCTACGTGCTGTTTCGCGATTGCGGCATACCGGTGATGATCAGAAAGTTTTCCGACTACGGTGACATCATGGCCAAGCTTGACGTTATGCCGGGAATGCGGGTAGTCGGTATCGAACAGACAAAGTATCGCTACAGCCATGCTCGTGTCGGCTACGCGCTCGCCAATGGCTGGCAGTTGCCGGAACCGTTTTGCCGCGCCATCCTGTATCACCACGATTTCGAGCCCGTCATCACCAAACGGCGTGAGATCGAACCCATCAACCGCAAGCTGATCGCCTTCGGCCTGTTGGTGGAACAGATTGCGGCGCTGCGTAGCACCGGCAAACTATGTCCCGATTGGGACGCCGGTGAGCCGCTGGTGCTTGAAACGCTGGGCATTTCGCCGGACGAGATCGTGGCGCTTGCGCTGGAACCGGAAGAAACAACGGACTGAAATACCCGGCCACAGCTCAGCCGTTCACAGTACCTTCCAGGACTCAAATGTTGCGGCCTGACCGTGAACGACACCTGACCGGTCGGCCAGATTCCACACCACCGCCTGCTGGATGAGAAAACGCTTGCCGGTACTGGACACGCGTACACCGGCATAGTCGTCGATGTAGCCATCGCGGTTAACCTGTTGCAGGAAGCGTTCGCGTGCATCACGCTCCATGGGCTCCGCCGAAAAGCGCGAGGGAAGTTGCGTGAAGCTGGCGAAATCCATCTCGAACAGCTCAAGCGCCATGCGATTGCCGTAGAAGAAGATCGGATCGGCTTGCGTACCGTGCGCAAGCACCACGCGGGGCGCTGACCACAGCGCCGTGAAAACATCGGCTTCAGTCGCAGCGAGCAGCTGTCGCTGAAGCAGGCGGGCGAAGCTCTCGACGATCAGCGCGGTGCCAGCCACGAGAGCCGGGCTTGCAGCGGGTTGTGTAATCGACGATGGCATCGACAACAGAACGCGCCGCCTTGCTCAGGGACGCGTCTTCTTGGTGGACTTGCCGTCGAAGACCTTCTTGGCAAAAGGCTGCTTTTCGAAAGTCTTTTTTTCGAACGGCATTTTTTCAAAAGGCTTCTTGGCGAAGGACTTTTTTTCGAAGGGCGATTTCTCGAACGGCTTTTTCTCGAAGGGTGGCTTCTTGTCGAAGGACTTTTTCGCGAACGGTGACTTTGTACCTTCCTCGTACTGCGGGGTACGCGAGGCACGGGGCGCGATTTTGTTAAACCCGTCACCCGATTTCTCCGACTCGTTACGCTTGCGTGGCGGACGGTCACTCACCACACCGCTGTCATCGACGGCGATATCCATCGGACGACCACGCAGGCGGGTCTTCTGCAACAACTGCAAGGTATCGTCCGGCAAAATCGGCAACTCCACCGTGGTGAAATCATCGAACAGATCAATCTGGCCGATGTAGCGACTCTCGATACCGGCTTCGTTGGCGATGGCGCCAACGACGTCTTTTGGGGTCACGCCGTGGTTGCGCCCGGCGTCGAGGCGATAACGCTGCTTGGCTCCGCTCGGATTCCAGAATTCGCTGGTGCCGACCGTGCCATCAGAACTCTTGCCGCTTTTTTCCGGCTTGGTGATCTGCTTGCGTTCGGTGAAGTCGGCGCGCGATACCGGCGGTCTGTCGAATTTCTCGGCGCGGTCGAACTTCTCGAACTTTTCCGGTTTGGAAAACTTCTCCGGCTTTTCGTATTTCTCTTCGAGCTGCAAGGGGCGCTCGGCCTGCACCATGAAGGCCAGCGCCGAGGCCAGCTCACGCGCGCCAAGGTTTTGCTCCTGCATCAGCTGGCGCACGACGTTGTCGAAGAACTCCAGATTCTCTTCGGCCATCACGTCCATCACCTGCTGCTTGAACTGGGCGACGCGGCGGTTGGCCACGGCTTCCTTGCTCGGCAGTGACATCGGCTCGATCGGCGAACGCGTGGCGCGCTCGATGGTGCGCAGCATGCGCGTCTCGCGCGGCGATACGAACAGGATTGCGTTGCCGGTACGGCCAGCGCGACCGGTGCGGCCGATGCGGTGGATGTAGGCCTCGCTGTCGTAGGGGATGTCGTAGTTGATGACGTGGCTGATGCGCGGCACGTCGAGGCCGCGCGCGGCGACGTCGGTGGCGATGACGATGTCGAGTGTCTTGTTCTTCAGCTGCTCAACCACTCGCTCGCGCAGGCCCTGCACCATGTCGCCATTGAGACAGGCGGCGGCATAGCCGCGCGCTTCGAGTTTTTCGGCCAGCTCGACGGTCGCGGTCTTGGTGCGAACGAAGACGATGGCCGCATCGAAATCTTCTTCCACTTCGAGGATGCGGGTCAGCGCGTCGAGCTTGTTGATGCCGCTCACCTGCCAGTAACGCTGGCGGATGGCGGTCACCGTGGCGGTACTGTTCTTGATCTTGATTTCGCGCGGGTCGCGCATGTACTTCTTGGCAACGCGACGAATCGGCTCGGGCATCGTCGCTGAGAACAATGCAGTCTGGCGCTCGGCTGGCGTGTGTTCGAGAATCCACTCGACGTCGTCGATGAAGCCCATGCGCAGCATTTCGTCCGCTTCGTCCAGCACCAGCGTGCGCAAGGCATCCAGCGACAAGCTCTTGCGCTCGAGGTGGTCCATGATGCGGCCCGGCGTACCGACGATGACCTGCGGGCCGCGCGACAGCGCACGCAACTGCACCACCATGCTCTGACCACCATACACGGGCAACACATGGAAGCCCGGCATGTTGCGGGCATAGGTCTGAAAGGCTTCGGCAACCTGGATTGCCAGTTCGCGCGTCGGGGTCAGCACCAATGCCTGTGGGCGCTTGTCGTTGAAGTCGATTTTTTCCAGCACGGGCAAGGCGAATGCAGCAGTCTTGCCGGTACCGGTCTGGGCTTCGCCGAGCAGGTCGTTGCCGGCCAGCAGCAAGGGGATGCACGCGGCCTGGATCGGCGACGGGGTTTCATAGCCCAGCGATTCCAGCGCCTGCAACAGCGGCGCGGATAGTGATAGCTGGTCGAAGCGTTCAATAGAGGGTGCGGACATGGCGGCAGAACCGGAAAAATTGCGGCCCGTATCAAGACACGCGGGCAAGTGGGCGTCGCAGGTCGATGCGGCGCGAAAGGGCCGACATTGTCTCGCAATATGGCCCTATTTAGGCAACAATTTGCGGATAATTCAGTTACTTATGACTTCGACAATCTCCGCTTCAACCACCCGCCCCTCCTTGTTCGAGCTCTATTTCTGCTTTCAGGGCATCGCGCTGCGCTCTTTCGGCGGCGTGCTGCCCTGGACGCGCAAAGCGCTGGTGGAAGAGCGCCAGTGGTTGAACGCAGACGAATTCACGGATCTGCTCGGCTTGTGCCAGTTCCTGCCCGGCCCCAACGTCGGCAACCTGACCATTGTCGTCGGCAGCCGATTCCACGGCATTCCCGGTGCCATTGCCGCGCTGCTTGGCCTCACCGTGATGCCGGTGATCATCGTGATCGGGCTTGCGCTGCTGTATGAGCACTACGGCCAGATACCGGCCGTGCGCGGGGTAATTGACGGCACTGCCGCCGCTGCAGCCGGGCTGATCGGCGGCATGGCGCTCAAGATGGCAAAGCCTCTGCTCGACCAACGTTCGCTGCGCGGGCTGCTGTTCGTGCTGCTGGCCTTTGCCGGCGTCGGCCTGATGCGCTGGCCACTGGCGGAAGTGATGCTGGTGCTGGCACCACTGTCGATACTGGTCGCAGGGAAATCGTCATGAGCCATATCCTGCTCACCTTGATCGCCCACTTTGCCGGGCTGTCATTGATTGCCTTTGGTGGTGCCAGCGCCGTGGTGCCGGAAATGCACCGTCTCGTCGTCGAACAACGGCACTGGATGTCGGCGCAACAGTTCACCGACCTGTTCGCCATTGCCCAAGCCGCGCCGGGGCCCAACATGATGATCGTCACGCTGGTCGGCTGGCATGTTGCCGGCATTGCCGGTGCCATTCTCTCCACTCTGGCGTTCTGCGCTCCGGGGGCAATGCTGGCCTATGTGACGGTTCGTCTCTGGTATCGCTTTCGCGATTCACCCTGGCGCAAGCGCATCCAGGATGGACTGGTGCCGGTCACTGTCGGGTTGGTCGCTTCAACCGCATGGCTGCTGGCGCACAGCGCCGCCGGAAATCATGGGTTTGGCATCATCATCGCGATGGCCGCCGCCATCGCTGCATGGCGATCAAAGCTGAACCCGTTATGGATGCTGGCAACGGGCGCCACACTGGGTCTGACGGGCATGGTGTAGCGGACTGCGACAAGCCTGAACGCAGCGCGCTTGGTTGTCTTTACCCTCAATGCGGGCGAAAATCCCTGATGTTCTCTCAGCAGGTCGGCAACTCATGAACCCCACTGACTCCCGCATCCGCATCGCCTCATGGTTGATATTCGCTGCTGCACTGTTGCTGGTGCTCAAGGTACACCTGCTGCCGGCGCTGATATCGGGGCTGCTGGTGTACGAACTGATTCACATGCTGGCGCCGAAACTCGGCAGGTTTGCTACCGGCCCGGCTGCCAAACGCGCCGCACTGGTGTTGTTGAGCATCGTGATCATCGGCGCGCTGATTTCAATGGGGCTGTTGCTGATGGCGCTGTTTCGCGGAGATGGCGGTGGCTTCACCACCCTGGGCGGCCGCCTTGCCGAGATCATCGAGCGGGCGCGTGCCGAATTGCCGGCATGGGCAGTACAGTCGCTGCCCGACAACGCCAATGCGCTCAAGGACGCCATCGTCCACTGGTTGCGCGAGCATCTGAGTGAACTGCAATTGGCCGGGATTGAAACCATACGCTCACTGGCACATATCCTGATCGGGCTGGTGGTCGGCGCCATCCTGGCGCTGCAAAGCGAAATGGGCCTGACCAAACAGGGGCCGCTGGCAGCCGCGTTGATCGAACGTGCCCAGCGCCTCGCCGACTCGTTCCGCCAGATCGTGTTTGCCCAGGTTCGCATCTCGGCGATCAACACCACTTTCACGGCGATCTATCTGGCGATTGCACTGCCGGCATTCGACGTCAACCTGCCGCTGACCAAGACCATGATCCTGGTCACTTTTCTGGTCGGGCTGCTGCCGGTTGTCGGCAACCTGATATCGAACACCTTCATTGTCGTCGTCAGCCTCTCGTATTCACACCAGGTCGCCTTCTGTTCGCTGGCATTTCTGGTCATTATTCACAAGCTTGAATACTTCCTCAACGCCCGCATCGTCGGCGGCCGCATCGCGGCACGGGCCTGGGAACTGCTGGTCGCCATGCTGGCCATGGAGGCTGCCTTCGGCATGGGCGGCCTGGTAGCTGCGCCGATCTACTACGCTTATCTCAAGAATGAGCTGCGGGCAGCCGATATGATTTAGGTAAGCCGCTGGCTTACCGGGATTAAATGGGGAGCCTGATGGGAACATTGACGCTGGAATATCTGAAGGACTTCTGGTCGGAATCGGCGCTTGCCGTCAACCTCGTGGTGTTCATGAACCTGCTGGGCGCGATGTTGCTCGGGCTGGTACTTGGCTATGAGCGTTCCTACCATGGCCGAGCGGCGGGAATGCGCACCTATGCGCTGGTCTGTACCGCATCGGCAGGCCTCGTGGTGATCTGCGGTTATCCGTCTTTCTGGTACGGTGGCCACGGTTTGCAACTGGCGGGAGGCACGGATCCGACCCGGGTGATTCAGGGCATCGTGACCGGGATCGGCTTTCTTGGCGCTGGCGTGATCATGAAGGAAGGCTTTTCCATCAGCGGCCTCACCACGGCAGCGTCAATCTGGTCATCCTCGGCCGTCGGTGTGCTGGTGGGGGTCGAGTTCTATGCGGCGGCCATCCTGCTGACGCTGCTGTCCGTCACCTGCATGATGTGGGTGTCGCGACTGGAGTCGTGGCTGCCCCAGCGTCATGCGGTACAGGTGTCGGTTCGCTTTCGGGCCGGCTTTGTGCCGCGTGAAGATGTGCTGCGGCGAACGGCGCTTGAGCGTGGATATGAAATCGCCACGGGCACCTTGAACATCACCTTTACCGACAATCGCGCCGAGTGGCGTTACGTCGCGGTGGCGCTGGACAAGCGGCATGGCATGTCGGTATCCGGCATTGCCCAGGAACTGACCGAGTTCGAGGGCGTTGACGGCTACCAGATCGCCTACGCCAGAAACTAGTCTGCCAGGGCCAAACTTGCAGGCAATTCGCCGCGCACGCTGTTGACAAACCACAAGCGCGTCGCCCGCTTCAGATCATCCACGGCAATGATCGCTTCACTGATGCTGCCGTCGGCCAGCAGGGCAGAACGCAACACGCCGGGCAGTAGGCCGCTGTCCGCCTTCGGCGTCAGGCGGCGACCATCAAGTTCGACAACGAGGTTTCCGCGGGTGAACTCGGTCAGCTCGCCGCGCTCGTTGTAGAGCAGCACATCGAATATGTCGGGGGCAGGAAGATGGCTTTCGTAAGCCGATCGCTCTGTTGTTTTGTGCCGAAGAAACTCATTCTTGCTGTCGACCGGTGCAAATGCCAACGCTACCGACACCTTCGCAGGGTTCGCTTCAAGGACGGCAGACTCGGTCTGCACACAGCCATTTCTGTCCATCAACAAACGTACGCGCCACAGCCCTTTTGCGTGTTGTCCGGAAACTGCATGCAGTGACTGCAGAATCGATGCCTGATCAAACGCAAACCCGAAATACTGCGCACTGGTTTGCAGCCGTTGCAGATGACCATCAAGCAACCAGAAGTTGCCGCTCTCCAGGCGCAGGGTTTCAATCAGCCTGAATGACGCCGTGGCACGCAGCAGAAACCGGCGCTTGATCAGCCATTCCTCGTATTCGCCGGTCACGGTCGAATCAAGCGTGATGCCACTGCCAATGCCACAGGTGGCAAGACCCTTGCGGCGATCGACGGATACGCTACGAATGCCGACATTGAAGGTGGCATGGCCGTTGGGGCGAATGAGGCCGATGGCGCCGCAATAGGCGCCGCGTGGCGCCGACTCCAATGCGGCAATCGCCTGCATCGCCGCCACCTTGGGTGCCCCCGTCACTGAACCACAGGGAAACAGCGCACGGAAGGCATCAAGCAGCGTCGTGTCGACCTTGGTCGTGCAGCGAATGGTGGACGTCATCTGCAGCGCCGTCGGCAATACCTCGACGTCGAACAGGCTGGCGACCTGGACCGAGCCGGTTTCGGCAACGCGTGCCATGTCGTTGCGAAGCAGGTCAACGATCATCAGGTTTTCGGCGCGCTCCTTGGCGGAATCTTTCAGGGCAACCGCTGCCGAGCCCGCCGACGTGCCTTTCATCGGTCTGGTGGTCAATGTTCTGTCCGGGGTCCAGTCGAAAAACAGTTCTGGCGACACCGACGCCAGTTGCCAATCGCCGCCATCAATGCTGACGCAGTAGCCATCGGGCTGTGCGGCACGCAATGCCGCGGAGAGGCGCCAAAACTCATCGTCGAATTTTGCTTGCAGACGCGTCGTGTAATTGACCTGATAACAATCACCACGATCGATCGCATGGCGAATCGAGTCGATGCCACCCGCCACCGTGGTCTGTTCGTCCTGCATGCGCCAAGGGCCACAGACGACGATGCTTTCCGCCTCGTCCTGCGGCGGCTCGTCATAACCGTAGATGGCAAACGCGGCCAGCGGCCTGCCTTCTACGGCGGGGCGTGTTTGCAACGCATCGTCAAATGCTGCTGCTGCTTCGTAAGCCACAAAGCCGACCACCCAATGTTCATCGCGGGCAAACTGCTCAGCCTGGGTGATCACGGCTTCGACTTCGTCCAGCTGGTACGCCAGTAGGACGCGATGAGGATGGGCAAAGCGCTTCTTCAAGCGCCCGCCATCAACATCAGGGAAGTCTATTTCGCAAATCATGGCGCAAGTATAGAGCGCATATAATTGCCGCATGGGACACAGACTTTCAAAAATCTACACACGCACCGGCGACGAAGGAACCACCGGCCTTGGCGATGGCTCGCGCACCGACAAGGATTCGCAGCGGGTCGCGGCGATGGGTGACGTAGACGAATTGAATTCACTGCTCGGGATGCTGCTGTGCGAAACGCTTCCCGACGAAGTACGAACCCTGGTCCTGAGCATCCAGAACGACCTGTTCGACCTCGGCGGCGAAGTCTCGATTCCCGGCTTTGCTTTGCTGGGCGAAAATCAGCCAACCCGCCTGGAGCAGGCCATCGACCGCTTCAACAACGAGCTTGAGCCACTGAAGGAATTCATCCTGCCCGGTGGCAACCGCGCTGCGGCAATAACGCATCTGGCACGTGCCGTTTGTCGCCGTGCCGAGCGTCGCCTGGTCAGCCTCGCCCACAACGAGCCAGTGACGACAGCGTCACGCCAGTATCTCAACCGACTGTCGGATCTGCTGTTCGTGCTGGGCCGCTGGCTCAACAAGGCCGCCGGTGGTACCGACGTGCTCTGGCAGAAAAACAAGAACGGCTGAGGCAGACATGCGCTGGTCAGCGCACGAGGCGACTAGCGACTTTTGTGGCCCACCAGGCGTACCAGTTCGCTGCTGACATTGCGCAGGCGCTGGTTCAGCACCATCAACAACTCGGTCATGATCTTGACGCCGATGCGCGGCTCGTTGGTGATGATGCGGGACAGATTGTCCCGATCCAGCACCGCAAAAAGCGTATCCACCAGCGCAACACAACTGGCAAAACGCGGCTCGCCATCGATCAGCGACATTTCACCCAGCATCTTGCCCGGACCGGCCATGCCGATGCGCGTGGGCAAACCTGAGTCGTCGAGCTTGACGATTTCGACCGAGCCTTCGATGATCAGCAGCATGAAGTCGCCAATCGCGCCTTCACGAATGATCTCAGTGCCGGAAGGCGCCAGATAGCAGGACATGTAGCCCGCCATCGTCTCGAGTTCGCCATCCTCGAAATCCTCGAACAGCTTGATGTGATCGAGAATTTCCTTCATCCGCTCGACAAAAGGCGTCGCGGCACCCAGCGAGGTGAGGTTGGGAAAATGCGGCCGGAGGGCAGTCATGATGTGGCCATTATAGCCATGCGCCCAAAACCGCCAGCACCGTCAGCAACCAGCCCGCGACGGCAATGATCAAATGCGGGTCGGTCGCCAGTTCTCGCGCCGGGTCTCCGCCACCGCCCCGCCGATGCAGACAGAACAGGTAACGCAGCAATCCATACAGCACAAAAGGCACTGTCAGCATCAGATGATTGCTGCCATGCAGGGCCACCGTTTCGGCGCTGACCGTGTAAAGGCTGTAGGAAACCACGGTGCAGGCGGCCACGATGGTGATGAACTGATCCAGCAATGCCTCCGAATAATGTTCGAGCACGGCACGGTGCCCGACCGAGTCATCCGGCAAGGCCACCAGCTCGGCACGCCGCTTGGCAAAGCCGAGAAACAGCGTGAGCATCAGCCCGCACAGCAGCAGCCAGTGCGACGGCGCAATGCCGATACCGACCGTGCCTGCCAGCAGGCGCAGCATGAAGCCGCTGGCGATCAGGAACACGTCCAGCACGACAACATGTTTCAGGCGCAGGGTATAGGCGACATTGATGAGTACGTAAAGCACGAATACCCACGGCGCATGCGAGGTGGCAAACGCCAGCCACAGGCCACCGCAAAGGCAGACGGCCATCAATGCCAGCGCTGCCTTGGTGCTGATCGCACCGCTGGCCAGGGGGCGCTTGTTCTTCACCGGATGCAGGCGATCCGCCTCGCGATCAAGAAAGTCGTTGAAAACGTATACCGCCGACGACAGCAGACAGAAAGCCGCAAATGCGGCAAGTGCCTGCAACACGGTGCCGTTGTCGTGCCAGGCATGGCCGAACAGCAAGCCGACCAGGACAAAGCCGTTCTTGAGCCACTGGTGCGGACGCAGCAGTTTGATCAGCGGCGGCACTGTTCCTCCGGAAAGTAGCGTTGGCAGAAATAGCAGGCGGTTTGCGGCAGCCATGCGGGTATCGCATAGTACTTGCGTTTTACCGTTGCCAGCACCGTGTTCCGGTAGTGCGGATAGTTGAAGTCGCGCCCCTGCACCAGATAGAAGGTGACACCGCGCAAGTTGAAGCTCTCGACGCGAAGCTCGCGGAAATACGCTTCGTATTCGCCCGGCAATGGTGGGCTTTTCTTCAGGACCAGAATATTGCGATGGTCCAGGGTGCGGAAATCGGTGAGGATGTCGTCATGGCGCGCGTGACTGGAGGCTTCGCCGAAGACGATGATGTAGCGCCCGCTGTTGAAGCCCTGTGTCACGGCATCGGCATAACCGTCGCTGGCAAGCACATAGTCCTGCTCGTAGGGTTTCAACTTTTCCGCAATCGTCGTGCCTTCAAACGCCAGCACGATGCTCTCGTACCATTTGGTTTTCTGCCAGGTCTCGAGCGGCAGCTGCGAGACGGTGATGATGGCCACGACATGAAGTAGCGCAAAACCGGCGATGAACTTTCCTGCCTTTGCCAATGCGGACGGTGCCGCCTGCAAGGCCAGCAGCATGAAAGCAAAAGGCAGGAAGGACAAGACCCAGTGCAAGCCGATGCTCTTGATGGACGACAGCAGGGCAAACAGCAGCAACGGAACCAATGCGAGGATGGCAAGGCTGCGCAAGGTCGCCGTATCTGCGCTGCCTTCGCCTACTGCCGGCGCTCGACGAAGCCGCCACAGGCCCAGCGCCACCGGTGGCGTCAGCAGATACAGCATCATGCCGACATAGACCACGGGCGTTTTCCATGACAACCCGGCGTTGCCGTGACGATTGACGAAATTGAACATGAAGTTCGGCCAGCAGTTTCCGGCATTCCACCATGCCATCAGGGCCAGCCCCGGCAACATGCACAGATAGGTGATGGCAAGGCCACCGAACTTCTTGCGGCTCGGTCGCCACAGGACGTCGATCAGGTAGGCGAAGCCGAGGAAGGCGACAAAGTATTTCGACAGCACGGCACCGCAGAGGAACACGCCGGACAGGAAGTACCAGCGCAGGTCATCATCACGTCGAGCGCGCAGCCATGCCAGGCCGGATAAAACCGAAAAGCAGATCAGTGGCGTGTCAGTGGTGATCAGGACATTCCACACCGCCGCCGGTGCCAGCAGCGAGAACAGGGCAGCCCACCAGCGCCGCGTGTCATCTACTTCGGGCCAGACGCGCGGCATCATGAATGCGACGGCGAATGCACCGACAAAGGGCTGCAGTACCGACGTCAACCGCAACCACCACACCGCCTCACCCAACTGGAGTTGCGCCGCCAGCCACCAACCGATCATCGGCGGGTGATCGTAAAAACCCCAATCGGGAATCTTGCCCCACCAGATGAAGTAGGCCTCATCGCCGGTGATGGGCAGCGCGGCGGCCAGCCAGAGCCGGAATGCCAGCAGCGGAAAAAGGACGAGGGTGAATACCCGACGCGGATCCACTGCCAGGCTGCGCCGGATTACTTGCTTTCGAGCGACACGCGCCGCTTGCGTACGGCTTCAGCCAGCGTATTCAGGACATCCAGGCTGTCTTCCCAGCCGATGCAGGCGTCGGTGATGCTCTGGCCGTATTCAAGCGGCGTGCCCGGCATCAGGTCCTGACGGCCTTCATTCAGGTGCGACTCGATCATCACGCCGCAGATGCGCTCATCACCCGCCGCCATCTGGCCGGCGACATCCTTGGCAACGTCGACCTGACGCTTGAATTTCTTCTCGCTGTTGGCATGGGAGAAATCGATCATCAAGCGCGCTGCAAGGCCGGCCTTGGCCAGATCCTGGCAAGCGGCATCGACACTCGCCGCATCGTAGTTGGCTGTCTTGCCACCACGCAGGATGACGTGGCAGTCTTCATTGCCATTGGTCGACACAATGGCCGAGTGACCGGCCTTGGTGACCGACAGGAAATGGTGCGGGCTTGACGCGGACTTGATCGCATCGACGGCGATCTTGATATTGCCGTCAGTGCCGTTCTTGAAGCCGACCGGGCAGGAAAGCCCCGACGCCAGTTCGCGATGGATCTGTGACTCGGTGGTGCGGGCGCCGATGGCGCCCCACGAAATCAGGTCGGCGATGTATTGCGGCGTGATCATGTCGAGAAACTCGGTGCCTGCCGGCAGGCCCATTTCATTCAGGTCCCACAACAGCTTTCGCGCCAGACGCAGGCCTTCGTTGATGGCAAAGCTGCCATCCAGATTCGGGTCGTTGATCAGGCCTTTCCAGCCCACCGTGGTGCGCGGCTTTTCGAAATACACGCGCATGATGATGATCAGGTCGGCCGCCAGGCGATCGCGCTCCGCCTTGAGGCGGTGGGCGTATTCCATCGCCGCCTTCGGGTCATGGATGGAACAGGGTCCAATCACCACGACCAGTCGATCATCCGCACCATGCAAGGCCTTGTGTATGGCCTGACGGGCTTCCCACGTGGTCTGGGCAACTGCTTCAGTCTCCGGCAGTTCGCGCAGCAGATGCGCGGGCGGGGTCAATTCCTTAATTTCCTTGATGCGGAGATCATCGACAGCGTGTTTCATGATGGTGAAATATGGTTGAAGTGAAAGGGAGATTTTACCGCAGCAGGCATGCTTTTCCGCCCTGCCAGCGCGGCTAGCCGGTGCCGCCCACGGTCAGCCCGTCGATGCGCAGGGTCGGCTGGCCGACACCGACCGGAACACTCTGGCCTTCCTTGCCGCAAGTGCCGACGCCGGGATCCAGTGCCATGTCGTTGCCGATCATCGATACCCGCTTCAGGACGTCCGGGCCGTTGCCGATCAGCGTGGCGCCCTTGACCGGATAGGTGATCTTGCCGTCCTCGATCATGTAGGCCTCGGCTGCCGAGAACACAAACTTGCCGCTGGTGATGTCGACCTGGCCACCGCCGAAGTTGGCGGCATACAGACCATGCTTCACTGAAGCGATGATTTCCTCGGGTGACTTGTCGCCGTTGAGCATGTAGGTGTTGGTCATGCGCGGCAGCGGCAGATGCGCGAAGGACTCGCGCCGGCCGTTGCCGGTCGGGGCCACGCCCATCAGGCGCGCATTGAGCGAATCCTGGATATAGCCTTGCAGGATGCCGTCTTCGATCAGCACCGTGCGCTGCGTCGGGTTGCCTTCATCGTCCACCGACAGCGAACCACGGCGATCAACGATGGTCCCGTCATCGACAACGGTGACCCCCTTGGCGGCGACGCGCTCACCAATACGCCCGGCAAACGCCGAGCTGCCCTTGCGATTGAAGTCGCCTTCAAGGCCGTGGCCGATGGCTTCGTGCAGCAGGATGCCCGGCCAGCCATTGCCCAGCACCACCGTCATGCTGCCGGCAGGCGCCGGGCGCGCATCGAGATTGACGCTGCCCTGGTGAACCGCCTTTTTTGCATAGTCGCGCAACACGTCATCGGTGAAATAGCGATAGTCGAAACGACCGCCGCCACCGGACGAGCCCTGCTCGCGTCGACCATCCTGCTCCATGATCACGCTGACCGACACGCGTACCAGCGGCCGCACATCCGCGGCCAGATGGCCATCGGAACGCGCCACCAGGATCGTCTCCCAGCTGCCGGCGATATGGGCCATGACTTCCTTCACGCGCGAGTCTGCGGCACGGGCGAACTTTTCCAGGCGCTCCAGCAGCTTGACCTTTTCCTCATCCCGCATCGAAGCGATGGGATCGGCAGCGGCATACAGCATGGGCGCCGCAGCGCCGCTCATCAGCGACAACTGCTGCTGCCCGCCGGCCGCCGCAATGGCGCGCGTCGCGCGTGCCGCTGAATTCAGTGCCGGCAGGCTGATGTCGTCCGAATAGGCAAAGGCGGTTTTCTCGCCCGATATCGCCCGTACGCCGACACCCTGCTCGATGTTGAAACTGCCGGACTTGACGATGCCCTCTTCCAGCGACCAAGCCTCGGAACGCGCGTACTGAAAATACAGGTCGGCGTAATCAAGCCTGTGTCCGAACAACTCGCCGAACACGCTTTCCAGATTGCGTGACGAGAGGTTGTAGGGCGCCAGCAGGTATTGCTCGGCAGTTGCGAAATGATTGTTCATGTATCCACCAAAAATTCAGTTCAATGTCCGATGCGACAGTGCAGGCAACATGGTACGCACTTCGGTGATCCGCGACGCATCAAATTCAGCCATCACCACGCTATTGCCTTTATCAACCCGGGCTATCACATCGCCCCACGGGTCGATGATCATGCTGTTGCCGAAGGTCATCCTTCCGGTCGGGTGGCGCCCACCCTGCGCCGGCGCCAGCAGATAGCACTGGTTCTCGACCGCACGCGCACGCAGCAGCAGTTCCCAATGGGCGCGGCCTGTGGTCTCGGTAAACGCCGAGGGGATGACGATCAGGTCCACCGGACCCATGCGCCGAAACAGTTCCGGAAAACGCAGGTCATAGCAGATCGCCAGACCGACCCGGCCGAACGGCGTGTCGAATACGACGGGATTGCTGCCGGCCTCGATCGTCGCCGCTTCGTCGTAGTGCTCCGTCCCTTTGCGAAAGCCGAAGAGATGGATCTTGTCGTAATGTGCGACCACCTCGCCCTGGGGATTGAACGCCAGGCAGCTGTTGCGCATCTTGTCCGGCGCATCGGCAAAAAGCGGCAGCGAACCACCGATCAGCCAGATGCCGTGCTTTACGGCGCAGCTGCGCAGGAAGTCCTGGATCGGCCCCGCACCGGGCTTTTCGCGCGCCAACAGGCGACTGTCGTCGCTGGCACCAATCATCGGAAAGTATTCCGGCAACGCAAGCAGTCTTGCGCCCTGCTCTGCGGCCTCGGCAATCAACTCGCCTGCCGTCGCCAGGTTGGGCATGACATCGGGGCCCGAGATCATTTGTATCGCGGCGATTTTCATTTGTCGGCATCCGTCTTCGCCGCGCTGCCGGGCTGCGCACCCACCTTGTCCACCTTCGGCTCGGCCCAGCTGCCGGTAACGGCAAAGTCGTAGGAGAAGGCATTGTCGAGCGGATTGCCAAACATCTTGTTGAACACCCACGCCGTGGCACCCACCGCCGGATTGACAAACAGCACACCGGTGCTGACCGACTCGCCCAGCTTGGGTTGCACCCGCACCTTGAGATCCTGCGTTTCCTTCACCAGATCAAGATTGCCGGCCATCTGCACCCGTGCCGCCGGTCCGCGAATTTCCATGCTCTGCGTATCCATCACGCCGCTGTTGATGGCGAACTGACCTTTGACCGTGTCAAAGGCAAATCCCTCGCTGAACACGTCGCGAAAATCGAGCGTGATCCGGCGCGTGATCGACTGCAGGCTGAGCACCCCGAGCAGTCGCCCAACGCCTGGTTCCAGTTTGGCAAACTGGCCGTCTTTTGCCTCCAGCGACAACTGCCCGTTCAGGATCGAGAAGTCGATATCCTGCGGTGCGCCCTTCCAAGTCAGCTTGCCATTCAAATCGGCGTTGCCGCGTTTGACCGTGTTCGGATAGCCGATTCGATTGAGAAAGCGGTCAATGTTCCTGACCCGCAGCTTGAAGTCGAGTTGGGTATCAGACGTTGGCAGCGCCGGGTTTGCGCCGATGCGCCAGCGCCCCTGGCCTTCGAGCGTGCTTTCGTCATTCCTGATCGAAAAATTGCTGTTCCAGTCGTTGCCCTTGTTCTCGGCAGTGACGCGCAGCTCACCATAGTCGCGACCATTGACCGCCAGATGGTCCAGCAGCA